>USHP01000001.1 GCA_900554625.1 uncultured Eubacteriales bacterium
GCCACATCCGGCCCGCCGCCCAGACCGCCCATCATCTGACCGGAGGAACCTGTGAGGATATTGACATTGAAATCCGTATCCACTTCCAATGCTGCCAGCACACCGAAGGTCAGATGATTCAGATAGCACCCCTTGCTGTAAGGATTTGCATAGTCTGCATTGTCGATTTCCACCACGCCGGGACGGTCATAGATGGCTTTGGCTGCCGCTGCGTCAAAGGACTGGCTGCAGGCCAGGGTTTTCACCAGACCCTCGTCGTACATCTCCAGAATGGCCGCGGTAATGCCGCCCAGGGCAAAGCTGGCAGTTACCTGCCGTTCCTTGCTGGTTTGCGCCAGGAACTTTGTACAGGCGATGCTGACGGCGCCGGCGCCGGTTTGAAAGGAGTAGCCGTTTTTGTACAGCCGGGAGGCGGTGATCACCTGGGCTGCTCGCTGGGCAATCAGCAGATCCCGTGGATTTTTCGTCACACGGGCGGCGCCTTTTCCGATTTTTTCCGGGTCACCGATCTGATCTACCTGCACCACATAATCCACATATTGCTGGCTGATGCTTGTGGGGCAGCAGGGGTAATCCACTAAGGTGTCCGTAATCACCACGACCTTTGCGGCGTAGTGGGCATCTGCAAAGGAATAGCCCAGACTGCCGCAGGGATTTTTTCCAATCTGGCCGGTGCAGTTGCCAAATTCATCCGAGGCGGAGGCGGCAATAAAAGCCACATCGATTTTCAGTTCTCCGGACTCAATGGCCCGGGGACGGGCGCCATGGGGACGAAGAATCACCGGATGCTCCATCTGAATCTCGCCGCTGATCAGCGCATCACCCAGCTCTCCCCGGATGCCGCTGGCTTCGATTCGGGAGATGGTGCCGTTTTTCACATAGTCCGACAGGCGAAATCCCTGCAAATTCACCACGGCGCTGGGGGCGAAAACCAGATTCCGGATTCCCAATCGGGCAATGGCTTCCATGACCATGCCAACGGTATAATCTCCTTCCCGGAAACTGTGGTGGAAGGAAATGGTCATTCCATCTTTCAGGCCGGATGCAACGATGGCATCTTCAATGCTTGGCAGAAGTTTGGTGTCGCCTGTTTTGGTATGTCCGGCCTTTCGCTGGCTTACGATGCAGCCACAGTAGGGCTGATCCTGGTCAAGTCCCATGTAAGGACGAACCTGATACGCACCCACCGTTTCCGGCAGTTCAATTCCCAGTTGATTGCGCATGGCTTAATCCTCTCCTTTCCACATTCCGGCGGCTTCCGCCTGTGCCAAAATTGTTTTTGCCCGGATTTCCATAGGCTTGTCAATCATGCTTCCGTCCAGGGATACCACGCCGGTGGACTGTTTTTCTCCGTCACGCAGTGCTTCCAGAACCCGTTCGGCGTAGCGGATTTCTTTCTGGCTGGGGGTAAATGCGGCATTGACAAGATCGATTTGGGAGGGATGAATCACGGTTTTTCCGTCAAAACCCAAGGTCCTGGTTGTTTTCAGATCCTCTTTCAGTCCTTCCGTATCCCGGAAATCACTGAATACCGCATCCTGAGCGGAGATACCTGCCAGCCGGCAGGCCTGGAGCACCTGCATTCTGGCGTAGAAAATCTCGGGACCTGCTTTGGTTCGCACGGCTCCCATGCTGGCGGTGTAATCTTCTGCACCCAAAGCCAGTGCCACCACCCGGGGACTGGCGGTTGCGATGCTCTGGGCATTGACCGCACCCAGGACCGATTCAATATTGCACCACAACTGCGTAGTTCCCACGGGAATCCCGGCGGCCTTTTCAATTTCGGAGATTTTCTGATCAATCCGCTGCACTTCCTCGGGATGCTCTACCTTGGGCAGCCGGATGGCATCCGGACGGGCACGGACGGCTGCCTGCAAATCTTCTTCAATATACGCAGAATACAGTCCGTTGACCCGAATGAGGACATACTGATTGTCAGGCTTGTGGTAGCGCACGGTTTGATAAACCAGAAACCGCGCCGCATCTTTTTCCGCCTGGGATACAGAGTCCTCCAAATCGTAAACAATGCAATCCTGGTTGTAAAACCGGGCTTCCAGCATCTTTGCCGCACTGGAGCCGGAAGCATACAAGCTTGTTCGTTTCAGCTGTTTTTTCATGGCGTATTGTCCTCCCAGGCCCAGTTGTACGGCTGCTGTGCGGATCTGCATATGGCGCATTGCATTCTGGCCCGAATGACACAGTCTAGTGCTCCTTTATCCACAAGCCGTACGTCGGCTTCTGTTACATCCATTTGCTGCAGAACCTGATGGATTGTGTCCAGAATGGCGTCTCCAAACTGGGCTTTTACCACACTTTCCAATTCAATCTGAATGCCTTGCCCGGGGTTTGGTGCAATGGTGATCTGGATATCACTGGATTCCAGTGTCCCTGCAATGGCTGGTTTTATCAATTTCATTGTGGATTCCCCCTGCGTTGTATTGGCCTCATAATCAAAGCGGGCCGTTACACGGCCCGCTTTTGTTTTCACCTGGTGGCCAATCAGCCTTCCATGATAATGTCGGTAATTTTTTCTGCGAAATCTTTGATATCGATGCCCTTGGTAAACTTCAGGCAGGTTCCGGTGGGATAGCGGGTTTTCTCAATCCAGTGGGCGGGAATCTGGCTTGCGCCGTATTTGGCGCCCAGAATTACACCGGCCACTGCACCGATGGTATCCGCGTCACGGCCGAAGTTGCCAGCCACTGTTACGCCGCTGCGGAAATCTCCGTTTACGGCTTTCAGACACACAAAGGCGGAGGGGATGGCTTCGGCGGTGGTTGCCCAGGAGCTGGTCCATAAGTAATCGTGCAAATCCATCCAGGCGTCCAGCAGACTGCCCGCTTCTTCCAGAATCCGGAATGCACCGGTCATATTGTGATACAGCCAAGAATCCTCAGGGATTGCAGACATTGCCGCAGCGATGATCTCATCCATTGTGCCATCTACCATTGCCACAGACACGGCAGCGGCTACTGCCTGTGCGCCCCAGATACCGTCACGGTAATGGCTGATGCTGGATTCGATTTCCGCCAAACGCTTTGCCTCTTCCGGATCGCCTGCACACAGGATGCCCACAGGACCAATGCGCATGGAAGAACCGTCACTCATGTGGAAGGCATTGAATTTGCCCGACAGGGGAGGCAACAGGCCCTTGCGCAGGTTATTGGCTGCCTCGATTTCGCTGGCGCCGCCCCGCTTGTATTCGTCCTGGGTTACCACGTCTTCCATCCAGGATTTCACAACTTCTTCGGTGGTAAGCTTGCCATGGCAGCGAATAATGGTTTTGGCGGTCAACAGGGCAAACTCCGTGTCGTCGGTGCTCCAGGAGGCTCCCTTGTTGAAATCCGTGGTCACTGCGTAATTTGCACGATTTTCCTGCTTCCGGGAGGCGTCGCCAAAGGAATCGCCAATGGCCAATCCGGAAAGTGCACCGTAAACTTTGTCAAAGACTTTGTTGCGATCTTTAACGAATTCTTGTCTTGTCAGCATTATTTCAACCTCTGCTTATTTTTTATATTTGGTTAGCCAAAAGTTTCCTGCAGCAAATCATGGAAATCGTTGCCGCCGGCTTCGTTCCACTTCTGCACAAATTCATCAAACGAATCAATGGGCTTGACGCCGCGGACGATATCGGATGCATATTCGTTGTACAGATTGGTCATGGCGTCCCACTGGGGAGTCAGCTCTTCCGGAATCAGCAGATTGGTGTCCATTACCATGTATTCATTGACCTTTGCCAGAGAATCTTCGGCGGCGGGAGTCAGAACGGGTTCAGCCAGAGAGGGATTCTGAGGATTGAAGTTGTTCGTGGTATCCCAGAAACGAGCCCACCAGCTGTCGAACTTATCGGTAAACACAATCTGGTTGTCCACCACATTGTACTGCACGCCTTCTACGCCAACCTTGTCCAGAATACGGCCCTCGGGGCTTGCCATGAACTCCAGAACGGCCCAGGCTGCGTCCTTGACTTCGGAATCCACATTGATGGCGAAACCGCGGCTTTCCTTGGTGACGTCAACGGAGGTATAGGACTGAGATACGCCCTTGGCGGGAGGCAGAACGGTCAGTGCGGCATCTTCACCGTACAGGGAAGTCATCTTGGTGTCGTAAACCTGGATGGTGCCGCCGGCGGTACCGGCAATGATTGCCGTCTCACCATCATAGAAACGCTGCTCCACCACGTCCCAGGTCAGGGTCAGGAAGTCGGGGTCCAGCAGGCCTTCTGCATACAGCTCGGCATAGAAAGCCAGCTTTTCCTTCTCAGCCTGAGAAGCCTTGGAGAAGATCCACTCGCCATTTTCTTCAATTACAGTACCGGTAACGCCGAAAGCATGGTTAAAGATGGAATCCAGCTTTTCAAAATTGCCATAAATCGTCATGGCGTACTTTGCGCCGTTGGCTTCCTTCAGTTCCTTGAAAAATGCCTTGTAGTTTTCCACAGTGGGGTCAGCCAGCAGGGTTTCGTAAGAGGCCAGACCTTCTACCCAGTCAGTACGGACCACAGGGGTGTTGATACGAGGAGGAGCCAGCCACAGAAGATAGGGATAGCTTTCCATCTTCTTGACATTGGACTCGTCCATGAGCTGCTTGACATAAGTGGAGTTTTCAATGTAGGGGGTCAGATCCTCCAGCAGGCCCTGATCTGCCAAAGGCTTGTCACCGCCCTGGAAGTAAATGATGTCAGCTTCGGTTTCGCCGTTCATCACTGCCAGAGGCATGGCGGTTGCATAGCCGGAGGCAGGGGGTTCCACAAACTGCACATCCACATACATTCCCTGCTCGGCCATTTTTTCGTTGATGGCAGCGCACAGGTTGATAACATCTTCTTCGGTGGGGAACAGGTCTTTGTTTACAACCTTGACCGTTACGGGTTCTTCCGGTGTGCCGATTTGGGTGGCTGCACCGGCTTGGGCATTGGAGCTCTGGCCCTGGGTGGACTTGGGCTCCTCATTCCCACTGCCACAGGCAACCAGGCCGAATACCATGGAAAGACATAGTACGAGTGCCAACAGTTTTTTCATTTTTGCTTCCTCCTAAAGTATTTTTTCATATGGGGATACGGGGTTATTCCTTCACGCCGCCAGCCATAACATCCTTGTTGTAGTACTTCAGAACCAGAGGGTATACAAGCAGGATAGGAATGATGGCAACGACGATGGTTGCATATTGGAGCGCCGTGTAGTCCAGCTGTGCCAGCTGGTTATACTCCATAAGGTTTTGGGCACCCACCAGGTTGGTAACATCTCCGTTTACAACGAACTTGCGCAGAATGACCTGCAGGGGAACTTCCGTGATGGAAGAGATATAGATACCGGCACGGTAATATTCGTTCCAGCGAACCACACCATAGAACATGGTCAGCGTAGCGATTCCGGCTTTGGACAGCGGCGCCATGATCCGGAAGAGAATGTTGAAATGTCCAGCTCCGTCAATGGTGGCTGCTTCGCACAGTGTCTTGGGAACGGATTCAAAGTAACGCATCATAATGACCAGGTAGTATACATTGCAGGCCTGGCTGAGTATGACGGACCATTTGGTTCCCATCAGCCCCAGCTGGCGGATGACGATGTATTCCGGAACGATACCCGGGTCAAACAGCATCATCACAATGAAGAAGGCCATCAGGATTTTCTTTCCCACCAGGTTCGGACGGGTAAGCACATATGCGGCACACATGGTTAAGAGCATGTTGATCAGCGTACCCACCGTGGTGATGAAGATGGAGTTAAAGATCGACGGTACAATATACTGATTGCTGAACAGCACCTGGTAGTTAATCAATGAGAATCCGTTGGGGATGATATCCAGACCGTTCATGGAACCCGACTGCGCCGGATCTGACAGAGATCTTGCCAGAATATGAAGCAGGGGAACAATCATGGTCAAGGTCAGCGCGAACAGGAAAATCATCAGAATCCACTGCATGATGCCCAGGCTTTTTTTACTCAGTCTTCCCATAAATTACCACACACCCTCTCCAGTCAATTTCTTCGACGTAATATGCGTAAAGTAAACCAGAATCACACCAACCACACCTTTAATCAGCGAAACGGCGGTACCCAGAGAATACTGGCTGTTTTCGATACCGATTCGGTTCACATAGGTGTCCAGAATATCGATCGTGCTGTTGACGGACGAGTTGGTGAAGTTGTAGACCTGATCGAAACCGGCGGACATGAAGAAGCCCAGATTCAGGATAAACACAGTGGTCATAGGAATCAGCAGCTCCGGAAGGATGATGTGAAAGATAATGTCCTTTCTGCTGGCTCCGTCCAGGGCGGCGGCTTCGTAGATATCGGAACTGATGCTGATAATGGCGGTGTAGAAGATAATGGAGTCCCAGCCAAGGCTTCGCCAGGCTTCACAGAACATCAGGACCCAGCGGATGGCCCCTTTGTCGGTGAGCAAGTCCACAGAATCATGTCCGAACAGGCCAATGATAATGTTGATTGCACTGTTGTCATCGGGTGCCAGGAAAGATTTCCAGATACCGGCAATTACAACCCAGCTCAGAAAATGGGGCAGATAAGAAACCACTTGCACATATTTTCTGAATTTCTGTACCCGCAGCTCATTGAGAACCAATGCGAAGATGACGAATGCGGGGAACAGCAGCACATACTTCATAAAGCTGATGATGACGGTATTCGTCAAAATCTGGGCGAAGGCGGGGCTTTTGAAGAGCATTTCAAAGTACTTCAGTCCCGCAAATTCCCAAGGCCCTCTCGCTTTGTAATCGTAAAAAGCCAATCGCATATTCAGGATAGGCCATACCCGGAAAATGAAAAAGTAAACCAATGTGGGCAGCAGCATCAGATACAAGATCTTATCCCGCCAGATTCTTCCCGCCGCTGTACCCAGCCGGCCGGAACCCAAACGTAAGCCATGCGCCTTGTTTTTCATCATATTTTTTCCTCCCCAAGAGAGTAACCGGTTTCTTTAATTAGGATTATACAGTTTCTAAATTATCATTTCAAGCTGTGATTCTTCACAGATTTTCTTTTCCGAATTTAGTAAAGTGGCACAGACAATCCGGCTGCCGTATGATCGTGATTTTGACTGCTTGCCTTTATTATGCCATGAAAATCTGATTCGCATAAAAAGAAAACAGGCATGGAAACCGGGAATGGTTTCCATGCCTGGAGGCAGGGGTGTTTATACACTTCGTGTGGTTTCCCGCAATACCAGGGATGGCTCTACAACGGTATGGGGCAACGCAATGGTTTCTCCTTGGATAATGCGGATCAGCTGTTCAGAAATATGTTGGGCCATTTCGTAATGCGGCTTGGAAACAGTGGACAAAGTGGGATGAAAGACGGTTGTCAATCCGATGTTGTCATATCCGATTACTTCCACATCGTCGGGGATACGGACGCCGTTTTTCAGCAATTCCGTGACGATTCCGATGGCGATCAAATCGCTTCCCGTCATAATGGAATCCAACTTCATACCACTTTTAAGCAGCTTTTTTGCCACATATCTTCCAAAATCAATACTATAATCCCCGCTGATAATCAATTCATCCTGGACGGGAATGCCGTATTCCAGATGGGCCTGCTGATATCCCAGCAGCCGTTGCTGAGAGCCTGTGACCTTTGGATTTCCTTCCACATAGACAACGCGCTTGCTTCCTGTCTTTAATAAATGGGAGGCAGAGATATAACCGCCCCGAATGTTGTCACCGGAAATGCTGGTGTCACTGAGGGAATAGTCGTTGCGTCTGCCGATCAGACCCAGAGGAATGTTGTATTTGCGGAAATCTGTGAGGAATTCTCTGTTTGACACACCGGAAAATAGCAAAATGCCGTCTACTCGCCGATCAATCAGACGCATCAGCTGCTGCGCTTCCTGTTCCGGGCTGTAATCCGAGTTGCCCACAATGACGGAATACCCGCAGGTATCCAGATAATCCGTGACGCCGCGTATCATTTTGGGATAGAAAAAGTTGGATACATCCGGGATAATCAGCCCGATTGTGCCACTTTTGGAGGTAGCAACACTCCGGGCCAGGGCATTGGGACGGTAATTCAGATCCTGAATGGTCTTTAAGATTTTCTCTCTGGTTTTGGGCCCGACTCCTTGGGGATTGGCGTTGATCACACGAGATACGGTGGCTTTGGACACACCACAAATTTGAGCAATTTCGGCGATAGAATAGCTTTTTTTCTCTGCCATGTTTTTCTACCTCGTTTCCCAGAAGCGTATGAAACATTTCTTAAATGTATCATATCACAAGGGTTCACGTCCTGGCAACTGTTTTTCCAATTTTTTTGCGGGCTATCTTGAAATCTTAAAAAAAGTATGCTATCATCGAGTAAACCGGTTACCTTCCGGTTTACATCAATATCACATTTAATGGGGAAGGTGTCTGTCATGCTGACAAATTACTTGGAAAAAGTGTATGCTGGCTTTTTGGGAATGAACATCGGAATCCGGCTGGGTGCTCCGGTAGAGCCCACAATCTGGTCCTATGAGCGAATCTATAAAACCTACGGAGATATCCGGGGTTATGTCAAAGAATATAAAAACTTCGCCGCAGACGATGATGCCAACGGTCCTGTGTACTTCCTGCGGGCCTTGCTGGACGATGCCGTTGACAGACCCCTGACGCCCCAGGATGTGGCCCGGGCTTGGCTCAACTATGCCCGGGAAGGTTTGGGCATGTTCTGGTGGGGCGGATATGGCAGAAGCACGGAACACACCGCCTATCTGAACCTGAAGCATGGTATCCCTGCTCCCCAATCCGGTTCCATTGCCCAAAATGGAAAAATCATTGCCGAACAGATCGGCGGACAGATCTTCATTGATACCTGGGGCCTGGTCAATCCCTGCAATCCCAAGCGTGCTGCGGATTATGGACAGGCTGCCGCCTCGGTTTCCCATGACGGGGACGGCGTTTGGGGTGCGCGGTTTATGTGTGCTGCCATTGCCAAAGCCTTTGAAACCGGGGATGTGATGGAAATTGTGGCCGCGGGTCTTGCAGAAATCCCCGAAGACAGCACCTACCATAAGGTCTGCGACGCGGTATTGGATTTCTATCAGAAGCACCCCGAAGATTGGCGTGCATGCTATCAGATGCTGGTGGCAGATTGGGGCTATGACAAATATCGGGGCGTGTGCCACATTATACCCAACGCCGGTGTCTGCATGATGGCTTTGGCCTACGGCCAGGGCGATTTCTGCGGCACCATTGAAATTGCCACCATGGCCGGTTGGGATACGGACTGCAACGCGGGCAATGTGGGTACGATTATGGGCGTGGCCTGCGGCATGGAGGGCCTGCCCCGGCATTACCTGGACCCCATCAACGACGGCATCGTCTGCTCCGGCATTTCCGGATACCTCAACATCATTGACATTCCTTCTTTCTGCCGGGAAGTTGCCATGCTGGGCTATCGGCTGAACCAGGAACCCATGCCGGAAGATCTGCGCAATGCCTATCGTCCCGGAGAAATCTACTTTGATTTTGAACTGCCCGGCTCTACCCACAATATCCGGGTATCGGACAGCTTCCTGTGCCGGGTGACCCACAGCACAAAGAAGGCCTACCGGGGAACCGGTTCTCTGGAAATTCTCATGGACCGGATGCTTCGGGGACAGAACTGCAAGGTATTTTACAAGCCCTTCTATACCCGTGAGGATTTCTCCGACGAGCGGTACAGCCCTGTGTTTACGCCCACGGTATATCCCGGCATGACGGTTTCCATGAAGCTGTGCCTGGATCAGTGGAATGGAAACGAAACCCCCGCAGTTGCCCCCTACATCCACACCTGCAGTGATAAGGTTGACCATGTTCAGGGGTACATCAAGCTGCAGCAGGACAAGTGGATTGACGTCACCTTCACCATTCCGGATACCAACGGCGATATGATCGACGAAGTTGGCTTCCTGCTGGAAAGCTACACTCCCAAGGACAAGACCCTGGGTGTGGTGTACCTGGACGAGTTCTGTATTTCCGGCAAGACAGCCTATACCATTGAAATGGCAAAACAGCATAACGATTTTGCTGCCATTACCCCCTTCTCCCTGGATCATGGTGCCTGGGATCTGTATGGCGGCACCCTGAATCTGATGCGCTGCGAACCTTCCTTTGCCTACACTGGCCACTATTACGCCACGGACTATGTTTGCTCCGCACCGGTAACGCCGTTGAACGGAACCAGCCACCTGCTGATTGCACGGGCCCAGGGTGCCATGCGCTGCTATGCCGGCGGTTTGGGCAGTGAGGGAAAACTGGTGCTGATGAAGAACGATTTTGGCTTCCAGACTCTGGCAGAATGTGTATTTGACTGGCAGCCCAACCAGACCTACCAGATCACCCTGACCTGTAAGGGCAATCATATCAGCCTGCAGGTCGATGGCGTAGAGTATCTGCAGGCGCAGGACGATTCTTTCGCTTACGGTATGTACGGCTGCGGTTCTCTGGAAACCGGACGGACTGCATTTGGTAACTTTGCATATCGTGACCTGTAATAGGGGGAGTCGGTATGAAAATTCTGTGTTTTGGTTCTCTGAACCTGGATAAAGTCTACTCTGTTCCCCATTTTGTGCGGGCTGGAGAAACTCTCTCCTCTACCAAAATGCAGGAATTTTGCGGCGGCAAGGGCCTGAACCAATCGGTTGCCCTGGCCCGGGCGGGGGCGGAAACCTACCACGCCGGCTGCGTAGGCCAGGCAGATGGAGAGCCTCTGCTTGCCATGCTCCGCTCCAGCGGCGTGGACACCACACTGGTGCGGATGCTGCCCTGTCCCAGCGGCCATGCCATTATTCAGGTCAATGAACAGGGGCAAAACTGCATTCTCCTGTACGGCGGTGCCAACCAGGAGGTAAGCAAGGAGCAAATTGACGCGGTGCTGGAGCAGTTCCAGCCTGGGGATATGCTGGTTTTGCAGAACGAAATCAACAATCTTCCTTACCTTATGGAAACCGCCGGGAAAAAGGGTATGGAGATTGTGCTGAATCCTTCTCCCATGAACGACGCCATTTTGAAACTTCCTTTGGAATATGTTCGTTATTTTATTCTCAACGAAGTGGAAGCAAGAGATTTGTGCGCAGAAGAAGGGCCGGAGGAAGACTTTGCCGACAAATTGCTGCGCAGATTCCCCAACAGCAAAATTGTGCTGACTCTGGGAAGCAAAGGCTCCATTTATGTGGATCAGAAGCAGCGCATCATTCAGCCGGCCTACCGGGTGGAAGCCGTGGATACCACTGCCGCGGGGGATACCTTTACCGGGTATTTCCTGGCAGGCATCGCCGGAGGTATGGATGTGAAAGCGGCTTTGCAGCAGGCCGCAAAGGCAGCAGCCATCGCAGTCAGCCGCAAAGGCGCAGCGCCCAGCATCCCCACATTGGAAGAAACCCAGGCTTTCCGGTAAGAATTATTTTACAGAACCCTTTTCTTTGAAAAATCCTCCTAAAACAAGAAAAAAGTGCTTGCAGTGCAAGCACTTTTTTCTATGTCTAATTACAGGACTTCAAACTTATATCCAACGCCCCAGACGGTTTTCAGGCTCCAGCTTTCGCTGACCCCTTCCAGCTTTTCCCGCAGCCGCTTGACGTGTACGTCTACGGTACGGCTGTCGCCGAAGTAGTCAAAGCCCCAGACCTCGTCCAGCAGCTGGTTACGGGTGTAGACCCGGTTGGGAGAGGAGGCCAGGTAGTAAAGCAGTTCCATCTCCTTGGGGGGTGTGTCGATTTTCTTGCCGTCCACGGTCAGCTCAAAAGCGTCCATGTCGATAATCAGCTTGTCAAAGACCAGACGGCGGGCTTTCTTTTCTGCGGTGACACCGCTGCTGCGGCGCAGAACCGCTTCAATTCTGGCCAGAACTTCCTTCATTTCAAAGGGTTTGGTGATGTAATCGTCGGCACCGGACTTCAGGCCCGACACCTTGTCGTCGGTTTCGCCCTTGGCGGTGAGCATAATCACCGGAGTCTGGGACTCGGCTCGGATGGTCTTGCACACCGTCCAGCCGTCCATCACCGGCATCATCACATCCAACAGTACCAGATCGGGCTTGATGGCCCGGAACTTGCTCAGACCCTGACCGCCGTCGCCGGCAACGGTAACGGCGTAGCCCTCCTTTTCCAGGTACATCTGCAAAAGTTCTGCAATATTACGGTCGTCCTCAACAATCAAAACGGAGACAGCCATGAGAAAATTCCTCCCTTTCTATTTCTTTTCTTTTTACCCTATTATACCGCAAAAATGGATTGGGGAGTGAACAATTTGTAAAGAGTAAGCCGGTAATTTGTGAACACAAACTTCTGCTTGCAAATTATCCGGTTTCGGGGTATGATGATTCCGTTGGGGAAGGTTTTCCCAAAATCTGAATTTTCCATGGGAAAGGAACAATTATGGTCGAATTACTCAAAGCGGTTCTGTTTGGCATTGTGGAGGGCGTTACCGAATGGTTGCCCATCTCTTCTACAGGCCACCTGATTCTGCTCAATGAATTTATCAATCTGAATGTGTCCGAGGAATTTCGGAGCATGTTCGACGTGGTGATCCAGCTGGGTGCCATTTTAGCGGTGATTGTGCTGTTCTTCCACAAGCTCAACCCCTTCTCTCCCAGCAAAAACGGGAAGGAAAAGCGGAAGACTTGGGACCTGTGGTTCAAGGTGGTGGCCGCCATCATTCCCTCCGGCGTGGTGGGAGTGCTCTTTGACGACTGGATGGATGCGCACCTGCACAACGGCATTGTGGTGTCCATTGCCCTGATTGTCTACGGTATCGCCTTCATTCTGGTGGAGCGGCGGAACCAGGGCAAGCATTGCCGGGTGATTCAGGACGTTCACGACATTGATTATAAAACCGCTCTGATGATCGGCGCCTTCCAGTGCCTGAGCCTGATTCCCGGAACCTCCCGGTCCGGTTCTACGATTCTGGGTGCCATTTTGATTGGCGTGGGCCGCAGCGCCGGCGCAGAGTTCAGCTTCTTCCTGGCCATTCCCACCATGCTGGGTGCTTCCGCCATCAAAATGCTTAAATTCCTGGCCAGCGGGGTCAGCGCCACTTCCACGGAAATCTGGGTTCTCATTATCGGCAGCGTGGTGTCCTTCCTGGTAAGCCTGCTGGTAATCAAGGCCCTGATGGAATATGTTCGCAAGCACTCGTTCTCCGCTTTCGGTGTCTACCGGATTGTGCTGGGTACGGTGGTGCTGATTTACTTTGCCGCAAAAGCCTTTATCTTGGCGTAACGTAAGGAGGAAATTATGGAATACACCATTGAAAATGAGTACCTGAAAGCAACTGTTACCACCTGGGGCGCCCAGGTGAAGAGCGTGATTCGCAAATGCGACGGCGTGGAGCATATGTGGCAGGCAGACCCGGAAGTCTGGGGCTACCATGCCCCCATCCTCTTCCCCCATGCGGGAAAGGTTGTGGACAACAAAATCGTGGCCAAGGGAAAGACCTTTGAAGCCACTCAGCACGGCTTTGCCCGGAACATGGAGCACACCTTGGTAGACCGGGACGAAACCACCGTGGTGCTGGAGCTGTGCGCCAATGCTGAGACACTGGCAAAGTTCCCCTACGATTTCCGGCTGGTGTCTACCTTCACCCTGGAAAACGATACCCTGCATCACACTTTGACGGTGGAAAACCTGGACGATGAGAAGATGCCTTTCGGTATTGGCTACCACCCGGCATTCACTGTGCCCTTTGACGATAAGCACCAGGCCACCGACTATGAACTGCGGTTTTCCCAGATGGAGTCTCCCATCTGCATCAACAACCTGCCCTACGGCCTGATGCACGGGGACTATTATCAGCTGGGTGCCAACATCCAGACCCTGGCTGTGGATGAAAACCTGTTCCAGGATGACAGCCACTGCATGGTCAACCTCCAGTCCCAGACCCTGGGCCTGTATGAAAAGGGCACCGGCCGGGGCGTGGTGTGCAACATCGGAGATTTCCCCTACACCCTGCTGTGGAGCAAGCCCGGTATGCCCAAATTCATCTGCATTGAGCCCTGGCACAGCCTGCCCAGCAGCGAAAATGGCAGCACCAACTGGGATGAAAAGCCCGCCGCCGCTATTTTGCTGCCCGGAGAGAGCTGGAGCTGCACCTTGAGCACTTCTTTTGTGCGCTAAGGGGAGAAGGTTATGGGATTTTGGCTCTTCATGCTATCAACCAACCTGTTGATTCCGGTGCTTATGATTGGCATTGGGTGGTATTTTCTCAAAAAACCACCGAAGAACATTAACCCTCTCTTTGGCTACCGCACTACCAGATCCATGAAAAATGTGGATACCTGGGCCTTTGCCCATCAGACTTGCGGAAAAATCTGGGTGCGCTGGGGATGGGTGGTGCTGGTAGTTTCCCTGATTCCCATGCTGGCGGTGCTGGGCAAGGACGAGGACACCATCGGATGGGTTTCCACAGCGGTGTGCCTGCTGCAGCTGATTCCGCTGCTCGGCTCCATTGTGCCGGTGGAACGGGCGCTGAAGAAAACCTTTGACGAGTCCGGAAACAGAAGAGAAAAACTTCCAGAATGAAAACAGGCAGAGGGATTTCCTCTGCCTGTCCCTATGTAACATAAAAATAATCTGCGGGAGAATGTTATGTATTTATTGCTCCTTTCTTTGATTTACTTGGCGTTTATCAGCCTGGGACTGCCGGACTCTTTGCTGGGTTCCGGCTGGCCTACCATGCGGGAAGTCTTTTCCGTTCCCATTTCTTACATGGGCATTGTGTCCATGATTATCAGCGGCGGAACCATCTGCTCCAGTCTTTTGTCCGAGCGGCTGACCAAGAAATTTCGCACCCAGTATGTGACCGTGGCCAGCGTGATGCTCACCGCCCTTTCTCTGTGGGGCTTTTCCACCGCCGGCGCTTTCTGGATGCTCTGCCTGTGGGCCATTCCCTACGGCCTTGGGGCCGGGGCCATTGACGCTGCTCTGAATAACTATGTTGCCCTGCACTACAGTTCCCGGCATATGAGCTGGCTGCACTGTTTCTGGGGCGTGGGCACCATTGTCAGTCCCTATGTGATGAGCTGGGCGCTGACCCACAGTGTCTGGCAGACCGGTTACCGGATGGTGTCGGGAATCCAGTTTGCCATTGCCCTGGTGCTGATTCTGACCCTGCCGGTGTGGAAAATTCATCAAAAAGGCGAAGCCCAGGAAGAAAATGGGAAAATTCTCGGTATTTCCGGTGCCTTGAAAATCCGGGGGGTTCCCAGCCTTCTGATTGGCTTCTTTGCCTACTGCGCCGCCGAGAGCACCACCATGCTCTGGGCCAGCAGCTTTTTGGTGGAGGCCCGGGGAATTACCAAGGAAGTGGCTGCCGCCTTCGGAGCGCTGTTTTATATCGGCATCACCGCCGGGCGGTTCCTCTCTGGTCTGGTGTCGGAAAAATTGGGAGACAGAACCATGATCCGCCTGGGTGCCGCCGTGATGGGAGTGGGCATCGGCTGTGTGCTGCTGCCCTGGGGCGGCAATCTTCCGGCCCTGGCGGGGCTGGTCATCATTGGCCTGGGCTGCGCCCCGGTGTATCCCAGCATCATCCACGCCACCCCGGGAAATTTCGGAGTGGAAAATTCCCAGGCCATCATCGGCATCCAAATGGCCAGCGCCTATGTCGGCTCTACCTTTGTGCCTCCTGTGTTCGGCCTGATTGCCAATCATATCAGTATCCGGCTGTTCCCGGTGTACATTTTACTTTTTGGCATCCTGATGATTGCCATGACGGAAACCACCTTCCGTAAGGTGCAAATGACAAACCCTGTGAGGTAAGAAATGGAAAAACTGGAACTGTACGTCCCAAAACTGAAAGATATGTGGTTCTGTCAGAAGATGACCTCCGATCCGGAAACCATGTCCTACAACGCAAATTGGGATGTTGACTATGACGGATACCACCGGGACACCGGCTGTGTCGATTACCCGGACGAGTCGCTGCCCGGCTGGCATGCCTGGTGGGTGGGACATGAGCCGGAGCGTTTCTATGCCTATATCAAACGCTGCTCCGATGGGGAATGGCTGGGGGATGTGAACTTCCACTATACACCCGAAAAGGATTGGTGGGATATGGGCATCGTGATTTATGCTCCCTTCCGTGGTAAGGGATACGCCGTTCCGGCGCTGAAGCTGATGCTTGACCATGCGTTCCGTGTCTGCGGCATTTCCAGAATCCACAATGACTTTGAACTTGCCCGGAACGAAGTAGCTGCATGGGAAACCCACCGCAAGGCAGGTTTCCGGGAACTGGGCGTGGAGGATGGATTTCTGCAAATGATGATTACAAAAGAGGACTATTTCCGGGACAATCCGTAATTTTGCAAATCTGTGAGGACAAACCATGATTTTACTGGAAACCAATCGTCTGCGGTTGAGAAATCTTCTTTCCCGGGATGCCGATGAGATGTTGGATTAGCGCAATACGGAAGTCTGCGCCCGGTTTCAAAAAGGGCAGGCAAAAGACCCTGCCGGAATTCCAGTCCCAGGCTTTCGGAAAGTGGGTTACAAAGCAAACGGAAGAAGAATTTTTGCAGGTAACGCAGAAGCCCTGAACTGGATTCGATAGCCATATCAACGAGAATTGAAAGGGACATGCACAACATGGTCATCGAGCAAATTGAAAATAGCAACGAGAAAGAACAAATCGCAAGACGGATACTGGAAGATCTGCCGGATTGGTTTGGCCTGGAACAGAGCCGGGAAACCTATATCCGGGAAAGCAAAGACCAGTCCTTCTTTGCCGCTGTGGAGGGTGCCGAAATACTGGGCTTTCTATGCCTGAAGGAAACCGGAAGGGATACCCTGGAACTGAGCGTAATGGGCGTACTGAAAGAATACCATCATCGAGGAATCGGACGAAAACTCTTTGAAACGGCAAGAAACTTTGCCAAAGAAAAGGGGTATTCCTTTTTGCAGGTAAAGACGGTCCAGATGGGTCGCTACCGGGAATATGACGCAACGAATGCCTTTTATCTCAGTCTGGGATTTAAGGAATTGGAAGTTTTCCCCACGCTGTGGGACCCATGGAACCCTTGCCAGATCTATGTAATGGCGCTGTAACGGAGTTCCTCCTGCCAAAGAACAATAAAAAACGTGGAACAAGATTTCTCCTGTTCCACGTTTTCTTTTTTACTGTTTACGCCTGAATTACCGGGCCGTTCCGGGACTGAACCACCGGATCACCCAGCTGCTCTACCTTGGAGTCCTTAATCAGATGCTTGGGGCAAACCGTGGCGCACAGACCGCAGTTGGTACACTTGCTGTAGTCGATGGTGGCCAGGTTGTTTTCCACAGTGATGGCCTCGTTGGGGCAGATTTTCTTGCACAGGCCGCAGCCGATACAGCCGACGGTGCAGCTGCGGGTGGTGACGGCGCCCTTGGCAAGAGATGCGCAGGCAATGACCACATTCCGGTCCGGCTCCACCGGCACAATCAGATGCCGGGGACATACGGTAGCACAGGCCATACAGCCCACGCACAGGTCCTCGTCCACATGGGCAACACCGTTGACGATCTTCATGGCGCCGTACTTACAGGCCTTCACGCAGCTGCCGTAACCCAGGCAGCCGTACTTACAGGACAGTGGACCGCTGCCGCCGACCTTGGAAGCTGCCAGACAGTTCTTGAAGCCTTCGTAGTTGGCCTTGACCTTGGCACCCTTGGTCAGGTTGCCGTCGGCGTCGTAAATCTTTTCACCGGAGCAGCGCACCAGGGCAACCTTCCGGGTGACGGTCTGGGCCTTCACGCCCATAATGGCAGCCATGGCCTGGGCGCAGTCGTTGCCGCCGGAGGCGCACTTGCCGATTTCCGCCTCACCGTTGAACACGGCTTCTGCGTAAGCGCCGCAGCCGGCATAGCCGCAGCCGCCGCAGTTGGCGCCGGGCAGACACTCGTTCAGCTGATCCAGCCGGGGGTCGCTCTCTACATAGAATACCTTGGAAGCGGCAGCCAGAACCAGACCGAAAATCAGGCCCAGGCCGCCCAGAATTGCAACCGCAATCAAAATTTCCATTCTTTCGCCCTCCTTAGAAAATGCTCAGACCGGAGAAGCCCATGAAGGAAAGAGCCAGCAAACCGGCGGCAATCAGCGCGATGGGGAAGCCCTTGAAGCACTCGGGGCACTCGCTTCTGTTCACCCGTTCCCGGATGGAAGCGAACAGCACAATGGCCAGGGTGAAGCCCAGACCACCGGCAGCGCCGTTGATAGTGCTCAGCAGGAAGTTGTAGCCCTGCTGCACGTTCACCAGAACCACGCCCAGCACGGCGCAGTTGGTGGTAATCAGAGGCAGGAACACGCCCAGAGCTTTGTACAGGGCGGGAACGCTCTTTTTCAGGAACATTTCCACCACCTGCACGATGGAGGCAATGGCTAGAATGAATACCACCGTCTGCATGTACTCCAGATTCAGGGCGATGAGGATCAGGTTAATGCCATAGCAGGCGGCAGAGGCCAGAGCCATGACGAAGGTAACCGCCAGACCCATGCCCAGAGCGGTGTCGATTTTCTTGGACACGCCCATGAAGGGGCAGATGCCGTAGAACTTCACCAGAATGAAGTTCTGGGTCAGCAAAGCGCTGATGAGAATACCCAAAATCGCTTCCATTATTTGGCAGCCTCCTTCTTCTTATTCTTGATATCCAAATGCTTCATCAGCCATTGAGAACCGGCGATGACGAAGCCCAGGGTCAGGAAGCCGCCCACAGGCATGACCATCTGCATGGCGGGGAACTGGGAAGGAATCAGACGGATGCCTTCGCCGCCGTTGAGCAGACCGCCGCCAAAGGTGCCGTTGCCCAGCAGTTCCCGGATGACGCACATAATCACCAGAGCCAAGGTGTAGCCGATGCCCTGGCAGATGCCGTCCACGGCGGAAGCCAGCACGGTATTCTTGGAGGCGAAGCCCTCTGCCCGGCCCAGGATGATGCAGTTAACCACGATCAAAGGGATGAACACGCCCAGGCTCTGGCTCAGAGCAGGGATGAAGGCCTTCAGCAGCAGGTCAACCACGGTGACAAAGCCGGCGATGATGGTGATGTAAGCAGCAATACGGATTTGAGAGGGGATGAAGTTCCGCAGTGCGGCAATGAGAATATTGGAGCAGGTCAGAATAGCGGTAACCGCCAGACCCATGCCGATGCCGTTAAACAGGCTGGTGGTGATGGCCAGGGTGGAGCACATGCCCAGCAGCTGCACGGTAACCGGGTTCTTGGTCAGCAGACCTTCCCGGAATTGTCTTTTGAAATTCATACGCTACCTCCTTAGCCCAGATTCCCGGCGCAGGCCAGGGCGGCGTTGACGCCGGAGCAGACAGCCCGGGAGGTGATGGTGGCGCCGGTGAGGGCATCCACCTCGCCGCCGTCCTTGGTCACGGACACCGAGCCGGATTTTCCAACAAACTGACCCCGGAAGGCTTCACCGGCAGCGGTGGAAGCGGCAGCCACAGCGCCCAGGCCGGAGGTTTCGGTGTGGGACACAATGGAGATGCCCAGAACCTTTCCTTCCAGATCCACGCCCACCATCATAGTGATGGTGTTGTCGAAGCCGCTGGGGGTAACTTCAAAGGCATAGCCGTTTGCGCCGGCGTAGACCTTGCTTACCAGGCCGGTGTCATCGGTAAAGTCGGTGATTTCCTTGTCAAAGCCGCCAGGCAGCACCGCTTCAATGGCCTGCTGGGTCTTTTCCGCGTTGAGCTGGGCGATTTTCGGAGCAGTGATGGCGTTGACTCCGGCCAGAGCCACGGCAACCACCGAGGTAATAATCAGCAATGTCAGGGCCAGCCGAAGCACGTATTTTGCAGTTGTTTCGGTTTTCATTATTTGGCCGCCTCCTTCCTGGGAGCGCCGAACTTCACGGGACGGCCGATTCTGTCCAGCAGCACCACGCAGCAGTTCATAACCAGAATGGCGTAGGAAACGCCTTCATTGTAGCCGCCGAAGTAGCGGATCATCACGGTCAGCACGCCGCAGCCCACGCCGTAGACGATCTGACCCAGCTTGGTCACCGGGGAGGTGACGTAGTCGGTGGCCATGAAGATGGCGCCCAGCATCAGGCCGCCGCCGCATACCTGTGCGCACATCCAGGCAATGCGGTCATTGCCCAGGGGGAACAGAAAGGTCAGCACAGCCACGGTGCCGATGTAAGCTACAGGAATCCGGGGGGTGATGACCTTGCGAACCAGCAGATATCCGAAGCCAATCAGCAGCAGCAGGGCAGAGGTTTCGCCCAGACAGCCGCCTACATTGCCCAGGAACATGTCTGCAATGGAATCGGTGGGCATCATGCCCTGGTGCATGTTGGCCAGGGGAGTAGCGGAGGTGACGATGTCCGCGGTGGACAGCAGGCCAGGCGCATTTTCGTAGCCTACGCTCACCCAGGTGTTCATAATCACCGGCCAGCTGAACAGGAAGGCACGACCGGCCAGAGCGGGGTTGACGATGTTCTTGCCGAGACCGCCGAAGAGCATCTTGACGATGACAATGGCGAACAGGGCGCCCAGAATGATGGTCCAGTAGGGGATGGTCACCGGGCAGACAAAGGCCAGCAGCACGCCGGTGACACAGGCGGACAGGTCGTAGATTTTGCAGTGGGCCTTGGTAATCTTACAGTAAGCCCACTCAAAGAACACGCATGCAGCCACGCTCACCAGCGTCACAGCCAGTGCCCGGAAGCCGAAGAAATAAATGCCTCCCAGCAGGGCAGGGGCCAGGGCGATGAGGACGTCGCGCATAATGGTCTGGGTGGTGATGGGGGTGTGGGCGTGGGGGGAGCTGGAAATGGTCAGCTCATAAAAATATTTCATCTGTGCCATAGTTTCTCCCCCTCCTTACTTCTTCGCCGCAGCGGCGGCGTTGCGGATGTGCTGTTTGCCCACCCGGAAGCCCAGAACCAGAGGAACGCTGGCGGGGCAGGTGTAGGCGCAGCAGCCGCACTCGATGCAGTCCATGATGTTGTTGGCCTTCATGTCCTCCACGTCGCCGGACTGTATCGCCTTGTACATCAGTACCGGCATCAGCTTCATGGGGCAGGCATCGATGCACTTGCCGCAGCGCAGGCAGTGGGGCTCTTCCACCGCAAATTCATTGCGCTTGCCCAGCACCGTCACGGCGTTGACGCCCTTGATGGTGGGAACATTCAGGTCATACTGGGCAGTGCCCATCATGGGGCCGCCGGAGAGAACCTTGTAAGGATTCTCGCTGTGGCCGCAGGCTTCCAGCAGATCGTTGAAGGCGGTGCCGATGGGAACCAGCAGGTTCTTCGGCTCCATGATGATGTCGCCGGAAACGGTGACGATCCGGGAAATCAGGGGCATGCCGTCATAGACCACGTCATGGATGGCCTTGCAGGTAGCGGCGTTGAACACGGCGCAGCCCACTGCGGCGGGCAGACCGCCGGAGGGAACTTCCCGTCCGGTGATGGCGTAGATCAGCTGCTTTTCTGCGCCCTGGGGGTACTTGGCAGGCAGAATGTCCACGCTGATACCGTCGGAAGCGTCCAGGTTGGCAATCAGGGACTTGATGGCCTCGGGCTTGTTGTCCTCAATGCCGATGTGGCCTTCCTTCAGACCGAAGATTTTCATAATGATCTTCAGACCGGAGATCAGCTCCGCCGGATGCTCCCGGCACAGCCGGTCATCGGCAGTTATGTAGGGTTCACACTCGCCGGCATTGATAATGACGGTATCTACTTTGCCGATACCGCCGGAGAGCTTGACATGGGTGGGGAAGGTAGCGCCGCCCATACCGACGATGCCGCCTTCGTGAATAATATCGATCAGCTCTTCCACGCTCAGGGCATCCACCTGTTCCTGGGTGCGCTTGTGGATGTCGGGGCACAGGGTGTCCAAGTGATCGTTTTCGATGACTACACTCATCATGGTGGTGCCGCTGGTATGGGCTCTGGCCTCGACAGCCTTGACCTTACCGGAAACGGAAGAATGAACAGGAACACACAAGCCCTGGTTGTCACCGATTTTCTGACCTACGGTAACCAGATCCCCTTTTTTCACCAGGGGCTTGCAGGGGGCGCCGATATGCTGGGACATGGGGATAACCACGATATCCGGAGCAGGGAATACCTGGGTTTCCTTGTCACAAGCGTACCACTTATTTTCTTTGGGATGGACCCCTCCGAAAAAAGAAAACGCCATAGTTACTTCACCTCTTTCAAAATTCGCGGAACCAAGCCGCTTGTATTACGTATCCTATCATAACCCAGGAATCGGAATTTGTCCACCAGTTTTTAGATAAGATTGACAAAAAGTGTGGTATAAAACTATTCATATCGATACAATAAGATGGAATAAATTCAATCTTAGCCCTATTACCCCTCAGAGGCATGGTAAATCAAAAGCACTGGGGCAGGGGGATGGCTCCGCTGTTATCTGGCAGCCACCAAGGAAAACCGGGTAAAAAACGTGCAAGATTATCCTTTATAATTACCAAATAACATAAAATATCACAAACCAGAAAAAGAAAACTGTGCTACCATGTTGACAATTTAATATATTACGAAAGGAAATCATAAAAATGAACATGAAGCAATGGTTGGAAGATCTGAAAAACGCGCCCTGCAAGAAGGCATTGCCGGTATTGTCCTTTCCCTGCATCCGTCTGATGGGGATTTCCGTCCGGGAACTGATTGCCGACAGCGACCTGCAGGCCAAGGGCATGAAGCTGGTGGCAGACCGGGTGGATGCCGCTGCTTCGGTGAGCATGATGGACCTTTCTGTGGAGGCGGAGGCCTTCGGCGCCCGGATTCAGGTCAGTGATGACGAAGTGCCTACTGTGGTAGGAGCCCTGGTTACCGATGAGGAGGCTGCCCAGGCCCTGGCAGTTCCTGCCGTGGGTGCCGGACGGACGGGAAAATATGTCCAGGCCATTGAAAAGGCCTGCAAGCTCATCACCGACCGGCCTGTGTTTGCGGGCATTATCGGCCCCTTCTCCCTGACGGGACGGCTGATGGACGTGACGGAAGCCATGGTCAACTGCTACGAAGAGCCGGACATGGTGCATCTGATTCTGGAAAAGGCCACGGAATTTCTGATTGCCTATGCCAAGGCCTACAAAGCGGCGGGGGCCAACGGTATCGTGATGGCGGAGCCGCTGGCGGGACTGCTTTCCCCGGACATGGCCCAGGAATTTTCCGAGCCCTATGTCAGACAGATTGTGGAAGCGGTGCAGGATGACAATTTCCTGGTGATTTACCACAACTGTGGCGACAATACGGTGCGGATGATCGACTCCATTCTGCGAACCGGTTCGGCGGCGTACCATTTCGGCAACTCCATCTCCATGAAGGAAATGCTGGAAAAAGTGCCCCAGGACATTGTGGTCATGGGCAACGTAGACCCGGCGGCCCAGCTGCGCAACGGTACCCCGGAATCCGTCCGGGCAGAAACTTTGTCCATTTTGAGAGAGTGCGGCAGCCATTCCAATTTTGTGATTTCTTCCGGCTGCGACATTCCCCCGGCAAGTCCCTGGGAAAATATTGATGCATTCTTTGCAGCGGTGGAAGAATATTACCACCCGGCACAATAAAAAGAAGGTGAGGCGAAAGCCTCACCCTTGACTGTATTTTGCAGCGGGCATCAGCTTGTCCAGCCCGCCGTCTACCAGCCGGTACATGCCCATGGCCGCCATCCCCACCGGCACCCACAGGGCAGTAAACCGGGGACAGATCTGGCCCATCAGGTTCCCCGGCTGGTCCCGGTAGTCCCAAACCCGGTAGTCCCGGTTCACCACAAGTCCGGTGAGCAGCTCCACCGCGGTAATCACCCCGGCGCTGCATCCGGCCCGGACACTCTGGGGCAGGGAGAGCCGGTCCATCTGCCCCAGCAGCAGGTAGCACAGCCCTCCGGCGCCGAACATGCTGATGTGGCTGCGGCGGCGGTAGAGCAGTTCCAGCCCCACATAAGCGCTGCCGCCGATGCAGAACTGGGTCAATTTCTTCGTCAAATCCATGCAGTTTCACCTCAAGGAAAGGATTCCCAATTTTTCATGAAAAAACCGGAAAATTTCTCTTGACAAATGACCCTACCTTGGATATAATAATGAAGCTGATTTCGGCTGTGCCGGAATCGTTGACCATCATGGCGGCATAACTCAGTTGGTAGAGTAGCCGGTTCATACCCGGTATGTCATCTGTTCGAATCAGATTGCCGCTACCAGGCCCGTTGGTCAAGCGGTTAAGACACCGCCCTTTCACGGCGGTAACATGGGTTCGATTCCCGTACGGGTCACCAAAGAAGATTCCGACGCATCAGCGTCGGAATTTTTTTATTCAAATCAAAACCCGCAGGGGAATCGAAAGGCCGGCCCCGAAGGGGTAAGGAACATGCCGGTGGCATGTTCCTTAGGCCGTGGGAGATTCTGTAATTTCGGGGCTGCCCGGTTCGTCAAAGGATAGGGCTTGCCAGGGTGCTGTGTGTCGGAGGGTCACCAAAGAAAAACCCGCAGGGGAATCGAAAGACCGGACCCCAGGGGTAACAAACCTACCTCAAGAAAGGAGAGATACCATGAGCGCGTTTTGGGTAAAAATGATTGCCATTGTGGCTATGCTGCTGGATCACACTGCGAAAATTATCAGACAGGATGTTCTTGTGCCGCTGTTTTTCGGATGCAGCATTCGGGATGCTTCTGCGGAAATGCTGCATTTTACATTCGATAAGCTGGGTTGGATGGAAGTGGTTGGCCGGATTGCCTTTCCTTTATTTGCCTTCCAGATTGCGGTGGGAGCGGAGAAAACCCGGAGCATGCCCCGGTATCTGGGGAGACTGCTCCTGTTTGCCCTGATTTCCGAGCCGCTGTACTACATGGCCTTTTCTTGGCGGGAGCTGAGCGTGAGAGATTTCTTGGATAGCCTGTGCGCTCTGAACTTTACGAATGTGTTTTTTACCTTGTTTCTGGGGGCTTTGGCCATTTATGCCTATCAGCTTCTGCAAAAGCAATTCCCCAAAAGAGCATGGATTCCCTTCCTGCCGGTGTTTCTGCTGACTTTGTTTGTGGCGGGATATGTACACTGTGATTACGGCGTGGCTGGGGTGCTGCTGATTGTGTGCCTCTACCTGGCGAAAACCAAGAAGGCCAAAATGCTGGTGATTGTGCTCTGGTCGCTGTGGCTGTACCTGCTGGATCCGGCTTTTAACGGTCGCAGCTTTATCTGGAAATGGGGGAATATGGGCTACGTCCTGGGGGCCACTGCCGCCTGCGTGCCGGTTTTGCTGTACAACGGTCAGCGAGGCAAGAGCTGGAAGTGGTTCTTCTACATTTTCTATCCCGCCCATCTGGCGGTGCTTCTGCTGATCCGGTACTTGATTTTGTCCGGTGTATAACGAGAAATCCTCCTGCACTGTGCAGGAGGATTTTTTCATGGAAACAGGCGGCCTTTCTGGTTGAGAAACAGAATCCCAGGGGCGGCGGTGAGCATCACAAACAGCGCCCCCAGCCGCAGATGGGCAATGGGCGAAGCCAAAGCGGTGAGAACCAAGATAACCGCCGCCAGACAGAAAAATCCTTTCACAACGCAATCCCTCCCGGCAGTCCTTTGGGAGAATCCTAGCACAGTCTAACTTTTCTGTCAATCCATCCTGGATTATTCGTGGAAATGTCCGTCAATATCCAATTTTTCCGCAATAAACAGCGGCCCGGGATTTTCTCCCTGGGCCGCTTGAAATTTACTCCTGCAAAAGCTGGGCAAAGATCGGCAAACTCCGCTGAATCATGTCATAGCTGACACAGTAGCACACCCGGAAGTAGCCGGGGCAGCCAAAATCGTCACCGGGTACCAGCAGCAGATTTTTCTGCTTGGCCTTTTCCGAGAAGGCCGCCGCATCCCCACCGGGCGCCTTGACGAACAGGTAGAAGGCCCCGTCAGGCTTGGCCATTTCGTAACCCAGGGCAGTCAGCCCTTCGTACAGGGCTTTGCGGTTGCGGTCGTAGCTTTCCAAATCCGGCCGCAGATGGGTACACCGGGCAATGACCTTCTGCCACAGACTGGGGGCGCAGACATGCCCGCAGCCCCGGGCGGCTCCGGCAATGGCGGCGTAAAGCTTCTTGCTGTCGGCAGCCTGGGCGCTGACATAGACATAGCCAATCCGTTCCCCAGGCAGGGACAGGCTCTTGGAGTAGGAGTAGCAGATCACCGTGTCCCGGTAAATCAGGGGCACAAAAGGAACTTCCACACCGCCGTAAACCAGTTCCCGGTAAGGCTCGTCGGAAATCAGGTAGATGGGATGGCCGAATGCTTCTGCTTTTTTCTCCAGCAGTTCCGCCAGGGCCTGGAGGGTCTGCCGGGTGTACACCACCCCGGAGGGGTTGTTGGGGGAGTTGAGAATCAAAGCCTGGGTGTGGGGAGTGAGCATGGCTTCCACCGCAGTCAGGTTGATCTGAAACTCCGGAAGATCCGGGGGAACCACCCGGAACTGGAGCCCCGATTCTTCTGCAAAGGGCTTGTATTCGGGAAAATAGGGGGCAATGGCCAGAATTTCCCCGCCGGGAACAGCAAGAGTCCGGAACACCGATACCAGTTCCGGCGCAGCGCCGCAGCCCAGGAAGAAGTCTTCCGGATGGGTCTGGGCACCATAGCGGCGGTTTAAGTCGTCGGAAATGGCTTTGCGGGTTTCCCAGTCTCCCACGGCAGAGGTATAGCCGTGAAGGGCCAGGGAATCGGTGTCCGCCAGAATGTCCCGGATGGCCTGGTTGACCTCCGGAGGGGAGGGAATGGAGGGGTTGCCCAGGGAGTAGTCAAAGACGTTTTCCGGCCCCACAATGGCGGCCTGTTTCCGTCCGTATTCAAACAGTTCCCGGATGCAGGAACGGTTGGAGCCTAAGGTATAGGCGGTTTCGTTGAGCATAAACAATGCCTCCTGTCTTACAGTTCGTAAAGGGGCGCGCCGGGGTTATAGCCCTGGGGCTTGTAGCACACCGAGGAAATGGCCTTGCCTTCAATGCCGTACTTGGGATTGTAGCCAAATAGGTTTACATAACGATGCAGGTCGTCCCGCTCCTTTTCCATTTCCTCCATCACTGCCAGGGTAGCCAGCACGTCGTCCACCGCCCGGTGGGAGTTGACCACCTTGCCTGTCAGGCCGTACTGTTCAATGGCGCTGCACAGCCGGTGGGGAAAACTGTGGCGATCCCGGTAGACGGTGAGCAGGTCCAGCTTGTCCTTACCCTGCAAAATGGTGGGATCACCCGAGCGCAGCAGCAGATAGAACAGAAAACTCAGGTCAAAATGGGCATTGTAAGCCAGCAGCAGGGTGTTTCCCTGAATCATTTCCCCGATGTCCCGGCAGACCCGGGTTTTGGACAGTCCCCGCTCCCGCAGGTCCTGGGTGGAAATACCGGTAAGCTCCTGGATTTTCGGCGGCACGAACCCGCCGGGGGACAGGGCCACCAGTTCGTCGTATTCCTGAATCACCTGGGGCTTGCCCTGCACCTGCTCTACCACCACCGCGGCGAATTCAATGATTTCGTCCCGGCTGTAGGCAAGTCCTGTGGTCTCCGTATCGAACAGCACCAGTCGGTCATATGTAGAAAAGAGGGTCTCAAAATTGGCCATTGTCTTTCTCTCCAATCAGGCTCTTATCGGTTTTCTCGCACCACCCGGCAGGGATTGCCCAGGGCCACGGAGTTGGATGGAATATCCTTGGTCACCACGCTGCCGGCGCCGATGACCACGTTGTCGCCGATGGTCACGCCGGGCAGCACAATGACGCCGCCGCCGATCCACACGTTATTGCCGATGGTTACTGGGGCAGACAGGGTCTTGCAGAAGGAGAAGCTGCCGTCGGCATTGGGCTGGCCAAACCGGTCGGCGGCATTGGTGGGGTGGAAGGCGGTGTAAATCTGGACGTTGGGGGCAATCAGGGCGTTGTCGCCGATGCGGATTTCGTTGCTGTCCAGGAAGGTGCAGTTCAGATTCACTTCGCAGTTGTTGCCGAAGTAAATGTTGTTGCCGTAGTCCACATAGAACGGGGCGGTGATCCACAGATTCTTTCCCCGTCCTCCCAGCAGCTGGTTGAGAATCCGGTCTTTTTCTTCCAGGTTGACAGAATCCACCAGGTTGTAGTCCCGGGTCAGGTTTCTGGCCTTGTGCCACTGGTTCAGAAGTTCCGGGTCGCCGCAGTTGTAGAGCTGACCTGCAAGCATTTTTTCTCGTTCCGTCATTGCATTTCCTCCTTTGCCAAAGCCATGGCCCGCTGAACCTTGCTTTGGGATTGGGCTTCCAGGTGAAATTCCCGGGCCAGATTCTGGGCAAAGCCCAGGGCCTCCAGTTCGCTGCCGGTTTTCAGTTCCACTTCCACTTCGCAGAAGGGCTGGCGCTTTTCGCCTGCCAGAAATTCCCCTTCGTCCAGCGCCAGTTCCAGGGTGCAGCCCGGGGCGGTGAGGGAGGCAGCCTGCCGGGTAAACCGGGCGGCGCAGACGCTCACAAGCCCGGCTTTGGTGATGGTCAGAAGCTCATCAGGAGCGCCAAGGTTACACAGCACTTTTACAGCCTGAGAAAGGTCCTCTTCCTGCACTTCCCACTCCCCACGGCTGCCGTCGGGAAGGGGGGTTTTCAGGGTGCAGACCGACTGCCCGTTTTCCAGCCGCCGCCTGAGCATCCAGCGGCGTTTTTCCAATTCCCGACAGGGGGTATCATAATAAGTGGTTTCCATGGAAATGGAAACAAAATCTTTATATTTCTTTCGGATTTGTGCGCAGATATCCGAATTTGCCTGGTATTTCAGTTCAAATTCTCTTCCCATGACAGCATCCTTCCTTTCTCCGAAGGCGGGAAAATTCCCTTTTCTGCCACCCATTATACACACCCCACCCCGGCTTCGCAAGATGCCCCGGAGAAATTTGATTTCCCGCCTTTGACGGCACCCATTCCGACGGAATATTTTTCCCCGGCGTGGTAGGATTTCCCTATCTCAAAGGAAAGGCAGTGGTGTACTAATGATGATGGAAACGTACTTACGCCGGGGGCAGCGAGGGTTGCAGAGGGTGATGCTCAACCCCAGGGTCCGCAGCACCGGAGCGGTGCTGGCCTACGGCGGCGGTGGTTTCCTGTTCAGCGCGGCCAGCCTGGGGAATTTTGCCCAGCCGCTGGCCATGGGACTGATTACGGCGGCAACCGGATGGCGGGCCCTGGTGGTCTGTCTGGGCGCTTTGGTGGGCTACCCTTTTTTCTGGGGACAGGCAGGAAA
>USHP01000002.1 GCA_900554625.1 uncultured Eubacteriales bacterium
GCTGTATGACGGCTCCTATCACCCCGTAGACTCCAGCGAAATGGCGTTTAAGACCGCTGCTTCCATTGCCTATAAGAACGGCATGCCGCAGGCGAACCCCGTTCTGCTTGAGCCCATCGGCGAATTGAAGGCTACCGTGCCGGACGCTAACATGGGCGATATCATGGGCGAAGTTAACAAGCGCCGCGGCCGCGTGCTGGGCATGTCTCCGGCAGAAACCGTCGGCTATCAGACCGTAGACGCCGAAGTGCCGATGGCCGAAATGTACGATTTCAGCACCTATGTGCGCCAGGTCACGCAGGGCAGAGGCAGCTTCACGTTTGATTTCGTGCGCTACGAAGAAGCCCCGCAGAATGTTGCGCAGAAGGTTATTGAGGCCGCGAAAGCCAACGGCGAGATTGACTGAATAAAGCCATAACAAAAAAGAGACAAAAGATACCATTTATCTTGATGTAATTCTCTTTAAATGCAGCAATAGCATACGTGTGGTACGTAATCCATTCTAACTTCACGAATAAAGCTAAGGCACAACCTACGGATTTCCCTCCGTAAGTTGTGCCTTTTTCTCAACTGTATCGTTCAAACGCTTCTTTATGTAGTTAACCGCGTTCCGCCTCAAAATTGAAGCGGAACGCGGTTGCTTACTCTACACTGATTTTCAAAGGTGCCTGCATCTCTTTCCAGTCACCGTCACTCTTCGCCTTTGGAATTTTGCTTAGAGTGATAACCATGTGCCTTTCTCTGCGGACTCTACAATAGCATCCAGCAGGTGCTGGTTTGCCTGTCCATCCTGAATATTGGCAGCAAGACCATCACCGGTGCCATTCACAATGTCTGCAAAGGACTGCATCTGATCGGAGAAATACTGCTGCGGAATGGGCAGATGGTTGAAAACATGGGCATCGGCATTGATGTCTCCGGAGCAGACTTCAATTTCGTCAATTCCGGCAGGTGTGGCATCCAAGCTATAGACAATGGCACCCTCACTACCGTAAATCTCCATACGCTGATAGTTACCGCGGCCATAAGCAAATCGGGTAATCTGGAAGCTGACAGAAATCTCATCTTCCATATCCGCCATGTAGTTGCTGAAATCGTCCACATCTACTTTTCCTACGCCTTTGCCGTCCAGCAACGGACGCTCGTGTACGTAAGTACCGGTATGTCCCACAACACGTGTATATTCTTTGTTCGTCACAAATCGTACCAAATCCAAGGCATGGCTTCCCAGATCTCCCAGAGCACCTGTACCGGTTCTGCTCTTGACATAGCGCCATACTAAGGGGCAGTTGGCACGGGGCAATCCCCACGCCTGAAAATACTGCATATTCACGTGATAGACACGCCCGATCTTGCCCTGCGCAATCAGATCCTTGGCATAGCGGGCAGCAGCCTTGAATCGGTAGGAGAAGCACACCATATTCTTGACATTCTTCTCCTGAGCCGCCTTGGCCAGTATGTCTGCTTCCTCTGCGGTCAGGGTGATGGGCTTTTCCAGGTTAAACGGCTTGCCGGCTTCCACGGCAGCCATTGCCACCTTGAAGTGGGCGTCATTAGAGGTGCAGATATCCACTGCATCGACAATGTCACAGTTAACCAAATCTCGATAATCCGTAAAACGGTACTGCGGAGGAATCCCATACTTCTCGCCAACGGCTTCGAGCTTTTTCTCATCAATGTCGCAGATGGCCACCAAGGTCAAATCGGGACTCTTGGCAATACCGGGCTCGTGCACGCCGCCCCAGATGGCTCCTACGCCTACAGATCCTACGCGAATAACTTTCTTTTCCATGTTGATTACAACTCCTTTAAATTAAGTTATAAATTAAATAAAATTAATTTATTTTTTCCAGAATCATTGCAGAGAAGGGAGGAATTTCCACCACGGTGGCATTCTGAGCCCCTTCAAAGGCCTTTTCACTTAACAAATCGCGGACGTGATTTCCCGACAACGTGTAGTTTTGGGGACAATCTGTGTTGTTGATGACCGTCACCAGAAGTTCTTCCTGCAATTGGCGTTCCATAACAAACAAATCTCCCTGAGAACGGAATCTAACGGTTCCCTCCTGCAGTGCTTTTCTGGTTTTTCGCAACCGCATCAGCTTCTGATAGTGCGTCCGCAAATCCGTATTCCAATGAGATTCCTCCCAGTCGAACGCCTTACGGCAATCCGGGTCGTTCTCACCCGTCATACCAATTTCCGTGCCATAGTATGTACAGGGCATACCCACAAAGGTGAACAGGAAAGCCGCCGCGTTTTTCAACCGCGCCGTATTCCCTCCGCTGACCGTAAGGAAGCGGGCAGTGTCGTGGCTGTCCAGCAGATTGAGCATAGAGTCATTGGCCGCATCGGAATAGCGCATCAAATTTTCCGTGAGAAGTTCCTGAAAACGCTGAGGAGCCACTGCGCTCTTGGCAAAGTACTCCACTGCCGCGCGCTGAACACCATAGTTCATCACGCCATCGTACTGATCCCCCTGAAGCCACGCTTCCGAATTGCGCCAGAACTCTCCGATAATCAGTGCGTCGGGATTGATCCCCCGAACGGTCTCCCGAAACTCTCTCCAGAAATGGGAGTCCACCTCGGTGGCTACATCCAGTCTCCAACCGTCAATACCCATGCGGGTCCACTTGGCCACGGCTCCCAGAAGATATTCCTTCGCCTGAGGATTTTCCGTGTTCCACTTGGGCATACAGGCCGTTCTCAACTGTTCTTCAGATAAATTTTTCAAACCAGGGTGTCTGGGGGCATAGGGAGTGTCTCCGAAAGAATCAAAATTCAAAGGATCAAAACTCACCGGAAATTCCCGAATGTAAAACCAATCCCGGAAAGGAGATTCCTCTCCGTGCTCCACCACATCTTGGAACTGCCTAAAACCTCCGCCACAATGGTTGAACACGCCGTCTAAAATCACTCGGATGCCGCGCTTATGAGCCTGATTAATCAGCTCCACCAAATCGGATTCATCGCCAAAATGAGGATCGATGCGCGTATAGTCCACGGTGTCATACTTGTGGTTGGAAGTGGCTTCAAAAATCGGGGTCAAATACAGGGCGTTCACTCCCAATTCTTCCAAATAGGAAAGCTTTTGGGTAATACCCGGCAAATCTCCGCCCATAAAAATCTGTCTGTCCGGCGCGGTGCCCCAAGGCGCCACATTTTCCGGAGAAAGCTTAGGGTTTCCGTTGCAAAAGCGCTCCGGAAAAATCTGATAGAACACCGCACTGTTGACCCAAGATGGCTTTTTGTGGATGTCAATGCGATTGATAAACGGAAAATGGAAGTTAACAAAGGCTGAAGATTCATCCTCGTCTATGTTGACCAGTTCCGGCTTTGCGAAACCGCTGTCCCCGTACAGCCACTGTTCGTCCCCCTTTTCCAAAAGGAAGTAGTAGGCAACGCGAGGGTCATCTACCGGATACACATAAGAATAGTAATCAAACAGCTCGTCTGAACCTTCCACCTCCATGGGAACTTCCTTACGGGTATGCCAGAGGTATTTATTTCCAATGACCAAAGTCACTCGGTCCAAATCGCCCTTTCCTGCACGCAAACGAACCTTGAACTTTTCATAGGAAATGGGAAACGCATAATTGCTGACCGGATTGTGAAATATTGCCTCTCGATTCATGGAATCACTCCTTTACAACAGAATTTTAATCTGATCGGATTCTGCCAGCCGCGTGAACACACAGTCATTTCCGAAGGTACGCTCCGGCAGCAAGATCATTACATTGACGCTCTGGGAATCCACGACAAACTGGCGGCCGTGAAGCACACCGGGATTCAGCCGGACAAAGGTACCCCGGGGAACACGGAACGCCTCAATGGACGCAGGATTCACCTGAAAACTGGAAGGTCCCACAAATATATCAATGTCACCGTCCAGAGGAAGAATTCCCTCGCTGGTAAATCCATGGTATTCCACAGCGGTGATGATTCTCTCACACTGGGACACCCGTGCCACGCATACCGAGGCCTGCATTCTTTCATCTAAACGGAGTGTCGTCAGGTCCGGGATGAAGATATTATCCGCTCCGGCCATAGCATTCATCTGCTTGATATGGAGCAAATCCACAAAATCTCCATAGGGACGAAACGCCTCCCGATCCAACGGTTTTGAAACAATCTCTCTCATGGCAATTTTTCCTTTCTAAGATTACAGGCTATACACGCCCTGTTCGTCCGCATCATCAAAAATCATTCCCAGATAACGGGCGGCTTCCCGCAGCACCTTTTTGTAGTTTCCGTAAATTCCACCCACATGATGGATATAGGGCCCAAACATCAGCTTCTCTTCCCACATCTTCCAGTTGTTCGTTTCGAACCACACATAGGTTCCATTGGTTTCGGGTCCGTCTACTCCTTTGCCCTCACCGCCAAACAGATAGTACTTTCCGTCTATATCGTCGAAACGGCATACCGTAATGGGGCCCTTTTTCAGTTCAAACCGTTCCTGTCCCTGGACAAGTCGGGCAACACTGGAAGAATCCTTCAAGGAATACGGGAAGGGGCCGCAATGCCACAGCAGCTCCGCGTTGTCGTTCTGCGGATGGCGAATGGTCAAATCCGCAAGGAAACAGGCCTCTTTGCCCAAGGTGACCGCCTGCAGCATCGCCATGGTCACCGCTCCGTTGACATCCGTCTCACAGGAAACCGGCAATCCTTCATCAGACAACTCGCCCAAAGCCATGCAGACAGGTGCGCCTAAAACTGTAACCGCGCTCCAGCACTCCATCGCTCCGGCTGCACAGTGCTTTTCCTCCATCAGATCCTGAATGGCCAGTTTAGCTGCTGCGGCTCGCTCCACCGCCTCTTCCTTCATACCGGAAGCATCCATACGTTGCTTTACATTCGCCACGTAGTCTTGTAATCTGGGAGAATTTTCACCGATCAACTGATCCATACGGGCTGCCACTGTGTTAGGAGATATCGGCACCACAGTCACACCCAATTTGGTTGCCAAATCTCCCTCATTGGCCGTCACACTCATAAACGGTTCCGGTCTTGCTCCAAACTTGGCGATTCGCAGATTTTTCACCGCCTTTATAACGGACACCACACGGATAAAGCTGTCAAAGCCATTGCGGAAATCCTCGCTTTCGGTCTCGCAGTTCCAAATATAACTATACTGCACTCCGAACCGGCGCATCACCTTGGTGCAGGCAAACATGCCGCACTGCGTATCTCTTCCTCGACTTTCGTCGGTGTTAGGCCTCTCATCTCGAGCACCCCATACCAAGGTGGGTACCTTCATCGCCGCCGCTACGCCTGCGGCACACTGCTCTTCACCAAAATCGCAATGGGGGGTAAACAGCGCGTCAATCTTTGCCCGGCGGAATTTTTCCACCACCTGTGTTATTTTTTCCGTTTCGAACAGTATTCCGTTTTCGCATATGTCATCAATATCCACCAGAGTGACCACATCCGGATGAATACCGCGAATAACAGCCATAAACTTTTCCTTTTGCCGCTTGGCCTCCTCCATGCTCAAAAAGCTGCGCTTAGTAGGCGCTACGCCAATCACAATGTTCTGCTTTTTCATATCTGCAACTTCCTCCTATAAAATTCTACACGCTGATCAATTTCCGTATAGTCGATTTCCCCGGTGCGCAAAAAGCGCTGCACCGTATTCCAATCGGGAATGCCGGCTCTGCCACCGATTCTGGTACACTTGATGCAAGAAACTCCCGTGGCAAGCCGAGCGGCTTCTTTGGGAGAAAGCCCGCGCAGCAATCCTACGGTATATGCGCCGTGGAACACATCTCCGGCCCCCACTGTATCCTGCACATCCACAGCAAAGGAGGGCATCTGAAAAAAGCCATCCTCCTCGCTGTACCCTACGCAGCCTTTTGCTCCTAATGTGAACACCACAATAGAAGGGCCCATTTTTTGGACCTCCCGGCAATTTGCTTCAAAGGCCTCCTCCTTCCCCCGGAAAAGCACCTTATAGAAGAATTCCGAAGCAATAAAAACGTCGATGATGCCGATATTCTCCATCATTTCCGATGAGTAGGAATCGGCGTCCACGATGATTTTGGCTCCCGCTTTCTTTGCCCGCTTGGCTGATTCCATTGCCACATGTGTGGCATGAGAGATAAAAAACCACTGACACCCCGTCAGAATTCGTTCCTCCATCTCCTCCAACGTAGGGGGATTTGCCGTGCCGGATCGGTACACGATACTCCGTCCCTGCGTCTCGCGGTCGCTGAGCACTATGGAGAGAGATGTCGTTTCTCCCTGACGCGTTTTCATTCCGGATATGTCAATTCCATGACGTTCAAAATCCCGTAAGCAAAACTCGCCGTAGTCATCGCTTCCCACCGCACCCATCATGGCGCATTTAGCTCCCAATCTGGCTGCCGCCACCATGCCGGTGGCCACTTTTCCTCCGCCCTGCCAGCTCATAGCGTTTATCCCGGTTCCTCCGTTTGGCTTGGGAAACACATCCACATTCACTGCCAGGTCTACACAGGGCATGTCATAGCCCGCTATTTCAAATTCTTTTAACACAACTCTTCCTAAAGCCTCCTTTGCGTTAAGTTAACTAAAATGTAAACTTATTCGGATTAAGCAAACGCATTTTACCGCGTACAAAATCTATAGCGTTTTCGGAAGTCTCCATCATCAGTCGGAACATGTCCCCGTTCTTTTCAGCCGGATCCCCATGCTGTACCACACCGTGATAGCAAGCTCGAAAATACTCAGTGGCTATGTTGAACTTGCTCATACCCAGGCGCACACTCTCCTGCAACTGCTCGGGAGGAATATCCGAACACCCATGCAGTACCAGCGGAATGGGCAGGGCGCTACGCAAAGAAGCAATACGGTCAAAGTCCAGATTCGGGGTTTGCACGTAAGCACCGTGAGCATTGCCCACAGCCACTGCCAGAGATCCGCAACCCGTGCATTTCACAAATTCCACAGCCTGCTTTACGTCGGTGTAATGATCGCTGTTGACGATGTCATCCAGATTGGCTCCCGAGCCCACATGACCCAGTTCGGCCTCTACGTCTACGCCAAACACCGCTGCTGTTTTCACAACAGCTGCTGTCAGCGCCATATTTTCCTCATACGGCAACGCTGAGCCGTCCACCATCACAGACGGAAAGCCATCCCGCACACCGCTCACTGCTATTTCATAGCCGGCAGAATGATCCAGATGTACTCCGATAGGCACTGAAGATTTTTCTGCAAAATCTTTGGCGATAGCCGCCACATGTTTTAAGGCGATGTACTTGTCGAAGCCGGGATAAAACTGGATAATCACCGGAATTCGCTCCCGATTGGCCGCCTCAGCCACCCACTTAATCGTTTCGTAGTTGAACACGTTCACAGCAGCTACTCCGTAACCGTTTTCCGTGGCGTGGTGCAGCAGCTCATTTACTTTAACCAATGGCATTCTCTTTTCTCTCCTCTCAGTTTGTTGTCTCCGTATTGAAGAACAGTGTGTAATGGGGTAAGCCCTCCATAAAGCGTCTGCTGGCTCGGTCAATCACATCGTAGTCTTCCTTACTGAATTGCCAGCCGGCGGCTTTCAAATTTTCCTGAGCCTGTCTTCCGTTTTTCGCTCCGACAATCGGTGCCGTAATCCCTTGGGTTTGCAGCAGCCAAGCAATGGCGCCTTGGGCCGGTGTTTTGCCATATTTCGCACTGATCTGTGACAGCACGTCCGTCACTTCCAGACACCTATCGTAGTTTTCCGGCTGGAACAGAGCCGCCCGGGCGCGTCCGTCCGTGAACACTGCGCCTTTTTGGTACTTTCCCGTCAGCAATCCCTGAGCCAGCGTGCTGTAAGGAATCACCGAAATCTCCTGCTTTCGGCTAAACTCCAGCAAGGCTTCATCGTATCTCCACAGCAGGCTGTAGCAAGGCTGAATCACATCTACCTGTCCAAATCGCATAGCCGCCTTCATCTCTTCCAGAGAGAAGTTAGACAACCCGATCGCTCGAATTTTTCCGGCCTTTTTCAGTTCTTCCATGGTCTCCATTCTTTCCTGAATGGTAACCTCTTCCTCCGCTACCGGATAGTGTAAAAAGTAAACGTCCAAGTAATCGGTACCCAAGCGCTGAAGGCTGTCTTCGCAGGCTTTAATCATCTTATCGTGGGACATAGAGGGCTTGAACACCTTGGAGATGATTCGCACCTTGTCCCTGCCAATCCGGCGGGCAGCCTCGCCCACCACTCGCTCGGAACGGCCATCGCCATAAATCTCGGCCGTGTCAAAGGTATTCACACCATTCTCATAGGATACTTCCAACGCCTCCAAAGAGCTTTTGTCCTCTGTTGCGCCAAAATAATCTCCTCCCATGGCCCAGCAACCCAGAATGAGCTCCGAGACCAGTACATCACTTTTCCCAAGTTTCTTATATTCCATTTTAAAATTCCTTTCTCCAATATGCTGTCTATGTTTTGGCAAAATTCCGGTTAGCCGTCTCGATCCTGTTTCGGTGAGACATGATAGTACTGCTTGTACGCCCTGGAAAAGGTATACACGCTTTCATAGCCAACCAGTTCTGCCACCTCCTTTATTTTGATTGCGGGATCTTCTTCCATCAACCGCTTGGCCTCTCGCATTCGGACAGACAGAACATATTCCGAAAAGCTTTGATGAAGCTGCTCTTTAAACACACGGCTAAAGTAGCTGTAACTCATGGAAACCATCTCGGCCACTTCGTCCATGCTGATATCGCGGTTGTAATTATTCTGCACATACTGCTTTGCTATGGAAAGAATATGGGCATACTTGTTTGTAGCGGTCTGCACAGCCGCCTCCATCTGCTTCAAAACCTTCTGCAGGTATTCTTGCATTTCATTTAAACTGGCAAATCTGCTAAAGTGGGGAAACGCTTCCAATTCCAGATGATACGCAGAAGCCATCTCCTGAACCTGAGACTCCCAATACACATAAAATCGTCGAATCTCCTTAGGAAAGGGCTGCTCCTGAAAAAAATCCCGACAGAAGATTTTTTGAAGCAACTGATAAAGCTCAGCAAAATTTCTGCTCTGAAAGGCCGAATGAATCCGGGCTTGAAACCGCGGAAACCGGCTTTGCTCCGTAGCCGCTTGAGCAGAGGAAAACCGAAGGTCGAACGGCTCCAGCATGCGATAGGCCATGGTGTACCGTGCCTCTTTATAAAACACAGGATACTCCTCCAAACGCGTAAACGGTCGACTCACTGCAAAACAGGGCCGTCCCGCCCCCTGCCTGACACAGGACTCCTGACACGTTTCGATGTACGCTTTTACAATGTCCTCCCGGCTGCTTTCGGTATTCAACAGCACAACTGCATCTTGCGTTACGTTGCGAAAAAAGAATGCCGCCACATTCTCCGACGATTCCTCGGCAAAGACTTCCTCAGCCCGGAAGCCGTCTTCTCCTTCCCCGCCAAAAGGCCATGCAACCCAGAACACCGGATGGGGAAATTCCACCGGGGGCTTTCCGGTTTTACCCGCGAGTAAACCGTTGAGCCAGTTTTCCAGTACCTCCCGGTCGTTGCCGTTTCGGAGAGATTGCGCCTTCCGGCGGCGAAGATTCTCCTGACACTTGAGCAGCACTTCCTGAATTTGCACCAGCTTTACGGGCTTGAGCAGATAATCCACCACTCCGCTGCGGAGAGCACTCCGCATATACTCGTAATCGTCATGGCCGCTCAGAATCACCACCTGAATCTCCGGGAAAGCCTCGTTTACCTTGTCCGCTAGCTCCAGACCCGTCTGATAGGGCATTCGAATGTCGCTGATCAATATATCAACGGACTTTTCCTGCAAAATCCCCCATGCCTCTTGGGCCGAGTGGGCTATCAGCGTCTCTTGAATTCCTAACTGGTTTTCCCTGTCAATCATCTCTATCTTTCGTCGCATGGCTGTGCACAAAAGGGGATCATCATCCACTACCATCACTGTAAGCATCTGCATCCTCCGCTTTTCTGTCAAACTCTCCGTCTTACTTGGACAACACCGGCGAAAAGCACACCTGTTATAAGACAGCTTTTTGCGTTTACCTTTTCTGAAAAAACTGCTATAATGTTTGTAAAATAAACATACTGGTATACTTTCCCTCCCGACTCCTCAGTACCAAACGATCATTGGAATGAGAAAAAATCTGAAGGCGATCATTGATATTATCCAGCCCAATTCCATGCTCTTTCTGATGACGCAGAGCTATGGCATCATAGGGCTGAGAGAATTTTTGATTCATCTCCTCCACTTGTTTCAGACTCATTCCCCTGCCGTTATCCCGTACACGAAGAATCATTCGGTCACCCATCTTGCGGGCCGTGATGATAATTTGCCTTTTCTCCTCCGGATCCATCCCGGTAAACCCATGCTCAAAGGAATTCTCCACAATAGGCTGAAGCAAAAAGCGGGGAATAATGATCTGCCGAAGCTCCTCCGGGACATGAATCCGCAGCTCCACGCTGTCTCCATACCGGCACTTCTCCAGGTTCACGTAATTAATCACATGCTCCAGTTCCTTCTCCAAAGGAAGCTCTGTGCTCGTCATGGTGTTATAGCGGATCATCTGGGCAAAGTCGCAAATGTAATCCGCCGTTTCAAACTCTCCGTCCAAAGTCAGCTTTCCGGCAAACATGTCCAATGTGTTGTAGATAAAGTGAGGATTGATTTGAAGCAGAAGAGCCTTTAACTGAGCGTCTTTATATGCGGTTTCCTTTTGAATATTCTCCTGCATCAAGACGCGCATTCTGCCCAAGACACGGTTGAATTGATTTCCAATCACTCCAATTTCATCCTGACGTTCCACCGCTAACTCCCCGTTGAAACCGGATTCGGCAATGCGCTCCATCTCATCTCCATATCTCTGAAGACGAGAGTTGATAGAGCGAATCATGGAAAAGAACAGAGACAAAAACAGTAGCGAAAGAAATCCCACGAAGATTAAGATGAGCAGAGAACTCTGCTGCAAATATCCGTGTTCCGACACTGGCAGCGCCACACCCACGCGCAGAGGAACCCGCTGAATCTCGGTGGAAAAACACCGCACAGATTCTTGAGAACCTGCGGTTTGCGGGAAACGGAAATCAGAATTCAGCGTTACATTGCTGAGTTTAGGTCGGTTTTCCTCATCCAGTAGGAATAGGGCCACACCATTCTGTTGCGGCATTCCGAACTCTGGGAACAACTCGTCCACGCGCATTTTGGCCAAAAGATACCCCTGATTTTTATATACCGAGGAAACAATGGGACAAAGGTAGTACAACACATCTTTTCCGTCTATCTCCGCATGATACCAAGTGGATTCCCTTCCGTTCTCCAACAGCTCTGTGGGAATACTCTTCGGAACAGAATCATAATGGTACACTGCGCTGTAACCCTCCGGGATGGTAGTGTTTTTCGTCAGTAAATAGACGCGTTCCAGAGGCGGTGACACCGCGTTGCTCGCTCCCTGCAGCAACGGCATCACAGTTTGCGTGTACTCCTCGTGAGAGACGGCGCCATTGTAATCGTGAGACAGAAAAGCAATCAGATTTTGATTGCAGGACAACACCTGCATCAGCATTTCCACATGATCCATTTTTTCGTTCACATCACTGACTACCATGTTCAGCATATATTGCCCATCCTGCGCCAGCTGATGTTCATAGTGTGACGTAACCGAGGCAAAACTGAACACCGACAGCAAGGTAAACGGTAGAGCGATGAGCCCCAAAAATCCAAGAACCATTTTGTGCGCTAGTTTCATCCGACTCAGCCACTGTTTCACTTTTTTCTCCTTTCCTATCATCAAAAAACCGGTATTAAAATCTCAAACTCAGTTTTTATAAAATTTACATAAAAAAACTCTGGACATTTTGAGATTATTGGCTTATTATGATATAGTATAACAAGTATAGCAAAAAATGTCAATTTTTCCTATCGACTCGTAGTCGACACAGCTATACTCCAAAAGAAAGGAATTACCATGGATACTCCACACAACGATAAACAGCGCAAAAGCTTATTTCCCTATAAGCTTGCTCAAACGCTTGTCGGATTGATTGCCGTATGTTTCCTTATTTTCTGTATTCGCTCACCCTCAACTTCCAGTCCCTCTCCCTTTCAGACGACATCCTCCGAGAAAGAAACCGCTTTGAAATGGATTTTCATAACACCTTATGGCGAGACGGATTCCTCCTATGCTGAACTGTTTCTCTCCCAAGAGGATTGCACCGAATTGGCCGGAACACCTGTGGAACTCTCCTTTTGCACCATTGAAAAATATTTGAACATGACAGCATCGGGAATCTCTGCAGATGTGGTCACCTGTTGGTACACCGATTCCAACTTTAAACGATTGGAAACAACCGGAACTACCTGGTCTCTGCAGGACTTGCTGAACAAGGAAATTCCCGGCTTTACCCTGCCCGAAAACTTTATCCGGTGGTGCGGAAATTTTCAGGGAGATGTTTACGCCTATCCACATACCGGAACCATTCTCTCTGAGGATACCTCTACCAAGTCTGCCGCCGCTATGATTGGTCGCAAGGACATTCTGGAAAAAATCCACTGGGATAGTCAGCAGCCCCTGTCCAAAGCGTATTGCTTGGAACAGCTAAAAGCCGTTCGGAAAGCCTATCCGGAGTTGATTCCCTGCTACGTGGAGCTTCCCTGTCTTCAACAGATGTTTGGCGTCACCGCCGATACCGGCACTGCGTGGGAGGATCCTTTTTTTCACCCCGGTACTTTGGAGTCACTGGAGTTTATGAACACCCTGTTCCGTGAGCGACTGCTTTCCCGCGATGTATTCACCCTCAGTCAAGAGTCCCTGCTCAGACAGCTGCAAAACGGCGAGATCTTTTTGGCGGCTTCCCCCTCGCTGGGCAAGCTGCTCTCCCTGCTCCCGGAAAGCCACCCAATTTGGGAACAGTATGAAATCCTCTCGCCCATCCTCTCGGATTCCGGACGGGAACCGGCACTCAGCAACAATTTCGAGGAACAATACGTCTCCACCCTGTTTATTAAAAGCAGCACACAAAGCCAATTCCAAGCCAGACTGTTGGCAGCATTTTATCTGCAAAACATGGAGCCTTCTCCCGAACAGAAGAACGCTTTGGAGCGCTCCGGGCTTGGAGATTTGCTCAAGAATGCAGAACCGATGAAATCGATCGGCATTGACAGCCAGTACACTGTTCCGATCATTCACTATGAAATCCTGTTTTCCCTCTACTCCAACACACGTCTGGCTACGGCAGACGAACGAAAACAGAAATTTCTGGAAAATCAGATTGTGAATTTGGTGGAGGATTGTTCTGCCGATGAAATCGCGCCGACCTACGCTCGTTTGGTCAGTGAGTTGCAAAGAGGAGACTATGAGTTGCTGGACACCTGGAAAAAGCAGCAGTACCAAAAAGCGATATCCATTTTGCAGGAGTGAACCTGATTTTTTCGAATTCTCTTGCCGGAAAATGATTTTTCAGATAAAAAGTGCGCCTTCCAACGGCTGATGCTGATGAAAGGCGCGCTTTCGTTATCCCTGCTTCCCGCGCAAGAACCTTGGCCTTTTCACATTGGTTCCTTAGTTAAGAGATATTAAGAGAGAAACACATCTGCTTTTTAGGAGATGCTCTTCTGGTCGTGAAGCCCCTGAACACTATGTTCCATCTCTCCCTTAACGGGCATAATGGGTGCGGGATTTCCAAAGGTGGTATTGGGGAAACGGATGGGCGCTGCCCACTTCACCGCATTGATAATCACCTTTTGAATTTCCGGCTGATGATAGATGGGGAACACCTCATGGCCCGGACGGAAGTAGAAAATCTTTCCTTTTCCGCGATGCCAGCAGCAACCGCTGCGGAACACTTCTCCGCCTTCGAACCAGCTGATAAACACCTGCTCATCCGGCTGGGGAATATCAAAGCGCTCACCGTACATCTCCTCGTGCGGAATTATAATTTTCTCGTCCAGACCGTCTACAATGGGATGGCTGGGATCTACAACCCAAAGGATTTCCTTCTCGCCGTCCTCACGCCACTTCAATTTCCAGGAATCCGTTCCGCACAGCTTCCGGAAGATTTTAGAGGCATGGCCGGAATGAAGAACGATAAGGCCCATTCCTTCCAGAACACGATTGTAAACGCGATCCACAATCTCATCCGACACTTCCTGATGAGCCATGTGACCCCACCAAATCAACACATCCGTATTGTCTACAACCTCCTGAGTCAGTCCGTGTTCCGGCTCTCGCAGCGTGGCGGTTTTCACATCCATACCGGCTTCTTTCAGAAAGTCTGCGATGCAGCCGTGAATACCCTTGGGGTACACCTCAGCCACTTCCGGGAATTGAACCTCATGGAGGTATTCGTTCCAAACAGTTACTCGAATTGCCATTTTAAAAAAACTCCTCTCATATCATGAATTAATCACAGGGTAGCCATTTTTCTTCTTCCGCAGAGCGGATAATTACGTCCAATGCATGCTGAATGCGGCAGCCGTCTTGAATGGTGGCAGCCATGCCATCGCTGCAGCCGTTGAGAATATCTGCAAAGGACTGCATCTGATCGCACTGGAAACGCTGGGGAATGGGAAGCTTTGTGTAGATTCCGGACCTGTCATAGGGGTAGCCAAAGCAGACCTCTAATTCATCTACACCGGGAGTAACATCCAAGCTGTACACCAAGCCGCCCTTGCTCCCGTATATTTCCATGCGCTGGTAATTTCCTCTGCCATAGGCAAATCGGGTGACAGAGAAATTCGCCGAGGTCTTTCCATCCATCTCCATCAAGTAATGGCAGAAGTCATCTACATCTACCGGACCGTATCCTTCGCCCTCTTCCAGACGGCGCTGGGTCACATAAGTATCCGTATGTCCCACAGCCTTCCGGTAATTTTTACCGGTGACAAAACTTACCAAATCCAGAGCGTGACAACCCAAATCGCCCAGTGCGCCGGTTCCGGTCAGCTCTTTTTGATATCTCCAAGAACGGGGCAAATCATAGGAAGGACCGCCGCCGCCCTGCAGATACTGCATGTAAACGTGATAAATGTCGCCTAACATTCCCTTCTCCACCAATTCCTTGGCGTAGCGGGCAGCAGCCTTAAAGCGGTAGGAAAAGCACACCATATTGGGAATCCCTTTTTCCTGTGCAGCTTTGGCCAAGATGTCGGCCTCCTCCGCTGTTAAGGTGACAGGCTTCTCCAAGCAAAACGGTTTTCCGGCTTCAATAGCTGCCTTGGCCACTTCGAAGTGGGCGTTGTTGGAAGTGGAAATGTCAATCACATCCACATCCGGGCAGGCAATCAAATCGTGATAATCCGCAAAGCAGTGATCTTCTCGAATACCGTATGTATTTCTGGCGTACTCCATGCGCTCAGGCTTTAGATCGCACACGGCCACAAGTTCCAGATCCGGGCTTTTGTGAATTCCGGGAAGGTGAACGCCTCTAGAAATTCCACCAATGCCTACACTTCCCACGCGAAATACTTTTTTCTCCATGAAACTCCTCCAACACTATCTGTTGTTCTCCATATTTGATTTCTTGAATTTTTGATAAAAGCAAGGCAAGACCTGAAGGCCGGAACAGCCTTCAGGTCCTGCTCGAAAGCTTTCCTAAAATCTCAACAAATCAATATTTGTCCATTAGCCCGCGTTATTGTAAACATCCAGAGCTTCCTGATAAATCTCCATTAAACGCTCCAGGCCCATTTGGTTCAACTGATCCACATAGGCATCCCACTGCTCGTCGATGCCGCCGTTGACAATCCAGCTAGCCCAGGTCTCGTTAACATACTTGTAAATGTCCACCGTCAGAGAAGAAATCTCTTCGGACTGTTCAGCGGTGTAGTTCACAACAGGATAGGGCTTTGCCACAAATTCCTTCATCATCTCGTCTTCCTTCAATTTAGCGCCGTCGCCGCTATTCTCGGGAAGAGTGATCTTCGCTTCAAACTCGGGGGTCACATACTTCGGACCGTAGTCGCGGGGGCAAATTTCCCAGTACCACTGGTCGCCGTTCTTTCCTTCGGGAGGATCCAAGAAGGTAATGTTGCCGTCCTCGTCCTTATTCAATGCCACACCGTAGGGGCCCCAGTAAGACTGGACAGAAATGTCATCGGTAGAGAAGTAATCCGCCCAACGCATAGCTACTTCGGGATGCTCACAAGCGGTGGTAATGGTATACTCGTTGCGATGATAAATGATGATTTCATCGTTGCCGCGGATGTAGCGGTCGCCGTTAGGACCGGCCAGCGGAAGCATCGGAACATATTCGTCCGAATGAGGCTGAGTAGCAGAGGAGGTTTCCCAAGCGATACCGGTACCTACCAGAGAGATACATCTGCGTTTTTCCATTTTGCGTCGGACATGGAACCATCCTGCGTGATGAACTCCGGATCCATAATGCCTTCTGCGTATAACTTATGGAAGAAAGCAACTGCTTCCTTATAGCGCTCGTCAGCCGGAATGAAAACAGGCTTCAGCGTCTCCTGATCCAAAGCCAGGAAGTTCTCCTGGATGCTGTCCACGAGGCCCCAGGGGTTGATGTAGCGGATCCAGTCAAACAAATCCTTCTTAGCGCTGCCGGTCAGAGGAATCTCGTCGTTCGGATCACCGTTGCCGTTGGCGTCCTGCTCCTTAAAGGCCTTCAGCACTTCGTACCACTCGTCCACGGTGGTGGGGATTTCCAGGCCCAAACGATCCAGCCATGCCTTGTTGATAAAGGGCGTATCGCAGCCCTTCGGACGCAGAGGCTTCTTACCGGGCAGAGTATAGATATGGCCGTCCGGATTGGTAACCATCTGACGCATAGTGGGCTCTGCCTCCCAAGCCGCCTTGATGTTGGGGCAATACTTTTCCACATAATCTTCCAGCGGAATGAACATGTCAAGGTTGGTGGCAATGTCATTATCCTTCAGAGCATTGTCTCCGAAGAATACGTCGGGCAAATCACCGCTGGCCAGCAAGAGCGACTTCTGCTCACCCCAGTCCGCATCGCCTGCGTACTGCCAGTTGATCTTGACGTTGGTGTCCTTTTCCATCTGCTGGAACATGACGTTGTCTTTAAAATCCATCGTATTGGCGCCTTTGACGTAAAGGAAAGTTAACTCCACGGGTTCTTTGACAATAGGCAAGCCCGTTTCATTGAAGTTATCGTCCCCTGTTGCAACCTCACCTGAAGTGCCGCCACTTGTCTGTTCCTTACTGCTAGAGCTGCTGTTGCCACCGCCGCCACAGCCTGCCAGCATGGAGGTAACCAGGGCCAAACAAATCAGGCTTTTTCCTAGCTTTGTCCACTTTTCTTTCATGTTTGCATCTCCTCACTATAGGATTTTTTATTTGACGGTGAAATCCTCAGGGTATATTCCCAAGGTAACGTCACAGAGTAATTTGGGGAGAAAACTCACCCCTTGATTGCGCCGATCATTACGCCCTGACTGAAATATTTCTGTACAAAGGGATACATGCACATAATCGGCACGGTGGTAATGATGATAACGGCGTATTTCATCAAATTTGCCAAACGCATGGCCTCCTGAGCAGCCAGGCCGTCACCGGCACCCACCAAAGACTGGTTCGAGATCAGGATATTTCTCACCACCAGCTGCAGCGGTTTTAAGTTCTCGTTGCGTATGTAAACCAGAGCATTAAAGTAAGAGTTCCACTGCGCCACGGCAATGTAAAGAGCAATTACAGCGATTACGGCTTTGGAGAGGGGAAGAGCGATGGAGAAAAAGAATCGCAGGTTCCCACAGCCGTCAATCTGTGCTGCATCCAACAAATCCTTTGGCAAGCTGGAGTCAAAAAATGTTCTGGCCACAATCATGTTATACACCATTACGGAGAAAGGCAAAACCATAACCCAGAATGTGTCATATAAATGAAAATCTCGAATGGTGAAGTAAGTAGGAATCAAGCCGCCGTTAAAGAACATCGTGAATATGAAATAAAACGTGATTAACTTGCGTCCTACCAGATCTCTGCGAGACAGAGAGTATGCTGCAGAGATGTTGACAATCAGGCCGATGGCTGTTCCCACTACCGTGTAAAGGATGGTGTTCCAATAACCCATCCAGATATTCCCGTGACGCAACAGCTCTTTATATCCGTCCAGCGTGAACTGGCTGGGCCAGAACCACACGTTGCCGTTAGACACTTCAGAAGGGTTACTAAAAGACGCAATGATGATAAAGTAGAGAGGATACGCAATCAGCAGCAAGATCAAGCCGCAGATTCCGTACAGAATAATGTTGAAAACAACATCTGCCTTGCTCACTTTTTGTGATTTATGTATTGTTTGTGCGCTCATAATGCATCCGCCTCTTTTCGCTAAAAATTTTCAGTCCGTACGTTCTCCGCTTACCACAAACTTGTGTCTCCAAGTTTTTTGGAAAATCCGTTGACCAGAAGTAACAATACAAAGTTAATAACGGTGTTGAACAGGTTTACTGCCGCAGAAAGGCTGTACTGATTGCTGATCATACCGATTTTGTATACATACGTGGAGATTACTTCGCTGATACTGGTGTTCAACGGGTTCTGCATGAGATACACCTTTTCGAATCCCAGATTCATCACATTGCCTGCACGCATAATCAGCAGGATCACTGCAGTAGGAATCAGGAAAGGCACATCAATGTGCCACAACCGTTGGATCTTGCTGGCACCATCCACCGTTGCCGCCTCGTACAAAGAGGGATCCACCGCTGCCAGCGCCGCAATGTAGATAATGCTGTCCCAACCTGCGTGTTGCCACACATCACTCCACACATAGACGTGCTGAAAGGCGCTCGCCTCTCCCATGATGTTGACCGGATTCTGAACGCCAAGCACCCGGGCCAGATTTCCGTAGATTCCGTTGCTGGGGGAAAGAAGGATTAACATTATGCCCACCATAACCACTGTGGAAATAAAGTGGGGCAGATAGGTCACCACTTGCAAAACCTGCTTGAAGCGTTTCACCCGGATCTGGTTGACCATCAGAGCCAAAATAATAGGGAACGGAAAGCCTGCAATCAAGCTATACAAGCTCAAGCTCACCGTATTCCAAATCAGGTTTTTAGATTGGAATGAGTTAAAGAATTTTTGAAAATTCGCAAGTCCCACCCAAGGGCTTCCCTGAATTCCCTGTGAAGGAGAAAAATCCCTGAACGCAATTTGCACGCCGTACATGGGCAAGTAGGTGAAGCAAAACAGCAACACGACCGCCGGAAGTAACAACAAGTACAATCCCCAATTTCGTTGAATTCCTCTGCCAGCTCGGTATAGCTTATACCGCCAACCCGACCGCTGTCTTCCCATTGGATTTTCTGCCATAACCCTCATCTTCCTTTCTCCATTATCTTTGACAAAGCTTGCACTTGTCAAATTGGATGTTGTGGCAATATTATAAAGCGTAAGTCCTGCAAACAAAATGGCTGAATTTATGATTGTTTACCACTTTTTATCTACTTTCACCCGATATTTATTCGAATTTGATAAAAGTCGTTTAAAAGGAGTACATTTTCCGCTCGGAAGCACTCGTTTTCCGCCTGTGTTTTTAACCGTCAAAAGCCATCGGCTGAGTCAGAGATTTGATCCTTACTTTTTCTTTTTGTACAACTGCGGCATTTCCGTTTTTTCTTTCTTGATATAAAGGGGCCCTTTCCCGCGTCAACGTCAGCAAAAAAGATGGCTTTCGGTTGAGAATTTTGCTTCCGCGAAACAACAGCTCCCCTTGTGTAAAGCCGGAAAACAGACAAAAGAAGAATATGGTTTTAAGCGAGGACTCAACCAATGGTCGGTTGTTTTGCTCTTTGCTTTTTGCTATTGTAAGGATGAATTTAACACTGACGGAGCGCTTCATTACGTAGCTACCCAACCTATGGGGAAATAGGTGTGTAAAAACAGACAGTAAAAGACAGCCGTGTTCCCTTCAAGGCAAGGGAATACGGCTGTCTGGTTGAATTTATAGATTCTAAAGAAGATTTCTATTCGAAAACAGGTACACGTTTTACCACGCCACCGTCCATGGCAGATTGGTGAGCGCAGATTCCTACACCGGTCCAGTAGGCGCCGTCAATATCGCTGGGAACCGGGGTTCGATCTTCCAGAATGCTTCGGACAAACTCGTGGACTAGATGAGGATGAGAACCACCATGGCCACCGCCTTGCAGGAACGATAGATGGGGATTGCTGTCATCATACACTGTTTGTTTGGTGAAGCGCCCAATTTCCGCCGGTAAACGATCTGCATAGTCGGGGATTTGGATACGTTCTTCCGTCACAAGGCCGCCTCGACCGTAATCGTTCATAACATGTTCAGCATTTGCACCAAGCGCCATGGAGAACAGTACCGGTTGTTCCGATTCTAACTGCTGCCATTCAAAACTTTTTCGTTCACCATATATATTGAAACTTTCAGTGTAACCTCGGGCTACGTGGTAGAGGAACCGAGCCATTTCAATGCTTACATCACTGTCTTTTAGGGAGATCAGCGCTGACTCAAAGGCATATGGACAACCATAAGGAGCTTCTACTTCTTTACGTACTTTGCCGGAGCCCTTGCAATATACGGTTTCCGGACGCTTGCCCAACAACATCAGACAAGGCGCTACCGCATGGGTAGGATGCATCAGCGGAGGGAAGCCCAACCAGTAGTCCGGCCATCCTTCCATATCTTGATAATGCGCGCAGCGCATGAACTGTATTCTGCCCAGCTCTCCTTTTTCGTAAAGGTTCTTCACATACAGAAACTCTCGACCATAGACGGAGGTCTCCATAAACATATAGTGTTTCCCACTTCTTTTTCGAGCATCGATGACTTGGTACAATTCATCGATACTCATTCCCATCGGAATGGTACAGGCACAGTGCTTTCCGGCGTTCATCACCTGTATAGAGAGGGGAGCATGAGTAGCAGGCGGTGTTACCAGATGGACGGCGTCGATGGTTTTATCTTCCAACATGGCATTAAAGTCCGTCAAGCGTTCTTCCAGAAGAAACTTATCGCCAACCGTATTCAGCAGTTTTTCATTCGTATCCACTAACACCAAAGAATCTACGTCCGGGTGTTTCAGATAGATGGGTATAAATTCCGCGCCGAAGGAGACTCCTACGAGCGCCACTCTTAATTTACCGTTTTTCATGTTGTATCCCTCCTAGGATTCTTTGAAATGATCATACAGTGTATCCGAAAAAAAGTCTATGGAGAAAATGAAAATGGTATGGAATAAACGAAACTATTTATTGAATTATTGTCTGGCTCCTTTTAGGCAGACAGATCATAAGATCATTTTACTGGAAAAGGCAGATGTTCAACCATGGATATAAAACAAACCGATCTCTACTGGTTTCGGTTAAACGAGGAGATTCGCGTGGAGGATGTCGATAAGTTTAGCGGCAATAATATGCATCCGGATAGAATGATGACGCAGTGGGTACTGGTGTTGATGATCAGCGGAGAACGCTCTTTCCGTGTTTACGGTGAGAATTACGTCGTTCATAGCGGCGAATTTTTCCTGTTGCCTCCTTACGTGCAGCATTGCGGGCTTCAATATGATAATCATGCAGCCTATTTTGCTCATTTTCAGGCAACAGGTATTCAGATTCCACCGCCTGTAAAGGTAGATACCAATCATATTTTGCTTCCGTTACATGGACAGATTCCTCTGGAGCTGCCCTGCTTTGATCTGATGGAGTACGCGATTCAGCACCGAACATTGCCTTTTTCAAGCAAAAATTTTTTATCATCCCAAATTCAGGCGATTCTGTACCAGATTAGTTTCGCTGTGCAAAAAAGAGAGCTTTGGTGTAATTTGGAAAGCAGACTGGCCTACCGAATCTTACAATATATTGATGACAACAAAGACCAGCACTTGAAGAATCGGGATTATGAGGATACCTTTGGGAAAACATACAATCGTCTGAATACTATATTCCAAACAGTGTATGGCATGACGATCAAACAAATGCAGGTAACCTTGCGTGTCAACCAGGCAAAGCGTATGCTCAGGTCCGGCTATACTATTTCTGAAACCAGTACAGCCTGTGGGTTTGAGGACTATTTCTACTTTTTGAAAGTGTTCAAAAACAAAACGGGGATGACACCATCCGAATATAAAAATTCCTGATCAAATCGGCAGTAACTGTGATTCCAATGGAAATTGTTTTATCAAGCCGCCGATTTGGTTCTAAAAAACGTTGCATTGTACTCACGAATAATAACACTTGTCCATTTTTAGGCAAAAAGCAAGAGGATGTAACTGAAATCAGTTACATCCTCTTGATATGGGGTGGAAGATGGGATTCGAACCCACGGTCTCCAGTGCCACAAACTGGCGCTTTAACCAGCTAAGCTACATCCACCATATGGCGCGCCAAAAGGGACTCGAACCCCTGACCTACTGCTTAGAAGGCAGTTGCTCTATCCAGCTGAGCTATTGGCGCATATCTCTTTATGCCGCCCAAGGCAATCGTCCCTTTTCTGCGGGTTGGAGCGGGTGATGGGAATCGAACCCACACGACCAGCTTGGAAGGCTGGGATTCTAGCCATTGAACTACACCCGCATATTCTGCGACACTGATGATTATAGCACAGAAGGTTCCGTTCGTCAACCTGTTTTCTTCTATTTTTTCGCATATTTTTCGCGCCGGGCACCCTTTTTATTCCCGACGACGGGAAGTTTTCAAATTTTGCTTTCGTGTGTGAAACCGCCACACAAACTCCCTTCCGCTTTCAAAAGAAAAATCGCGCAGAAAATTGACAATTCGTTGACAATGCGCGCCCTTTTGTGCTACGATAATACTGTTCGCCGAGACAAACTCCCGAACGATTTCCGCGGCGGAATGCCGCAAAAGAAAGGACCGTTTCAAATGAAGAAAATAACCGCTGTTTTGCTCGCCATGCTGCTGTGCATGACGGTATTTGCAGCCTGCGGCCAGAGCGGTGCCGCCTCCTCCGAGAGCACATCTTCCGAAAGCAGCGCTGAAGCCACGGCAGAGCCCACCGCCGAGCCTACGGCTGAACCGACCGCCGAACCCACCGAAGCGCCGGAGGCATTCACCCCCGCCACCTATGAAGTCGCTTCCCTCAAGGGCCCGACTACCATGGGCATGGTCAAGCTGATGCAGGACGCCGAAAACGGCGAGACCGCAAACACCTACAACGTCACGATGTACGGCACCGCAGACGAAATTACCGCCGGCATCGCGAATAAGACAATCGACATTGCAAACGTACCGTGCAACCTCGCTTCCGTGCTATACAATAAGACCGAAGGCGGCATCAAGCTCCTCGACATCAACACGCTCGGCGTGCTCTACGTCGTTGAGACCGGCGAAAGCATCCAATCCGTTGAAGACCTCAAAGGCAAGACAATCTATTCCACCGGTAAGGGCACCACGCCGGAGTTTGCGCTCAACTACATTCTGCGCGAAAACGGCATCGATCCCGAGACCGACGTGACCATCGAGTATAAATCCGAAGCGACCGAGGTCGCCGCAGCGCTTGCCGAGACCGATGACGCCATCGCTGTGCTGCCGCAGCCGTTCGTCACCACCGCTATGATGCAGAACGACAAGCTCCGCATCGCGCTCAGCCTCACCGATGAGTGGGATAAGCTCGATAACGGCAGTACGCTCGTCACCGGCGTCACGATCATCCGCACCGATGTGCTGGAGGAAAATCCCGCCGCCGTTGAAAAGTTCCTCGAAGAATACGAAGCTTCCATCAACTATACCGAGACGAATGCGGAAGACGCTGCAAAGCTCATCGCACAGTATGAGATCGTACCGAAGGAGCCCATTGCTTTAAAGGCTCTGCCCGGTTGCAACATCCACTTCATCAAGGGTGAAGAGATGAAGGAGAAGGCCTCCGGCTATTTACAGGTGCTCTTTGACGCCGACCCGAAGTCTGTTGGAGGAACGCTGCCCGATGACGCTTTCTACTATACGGAATAACCCCGCAAAGCAGAAAAAAGTGAAAACAAAGAAACAGAAAGCCATAGCCGCCACATGCGCTGTGGCTTTTTGGCTATTGGTGTGGCATGTCGTCAGCCTCTGCGTCGGCTCTGAGCTCGTGCTCGTCTCGCCCGTAAAGGTCGTACAAACGCTGTTCACGGTCATTTTCGACCCCGATTTTTTGAAGACCGTTTGGTATTCCGCTGCGCGCATTTTAGGCGGATTTTTCACCGCGCTCATGCTCGGCACGGTGCTCGGGTGGGTCGCCTCGCGGTTTTGGGTCGTTGAGACTCTCCTGCGCCCCATCACGGCCGTCATTAAAGCCACGCCGGTCGCGTCGTTCATCATTTTGGTGCTGCTGTGGTTTTCCGGAAAAAATTTGTCCGTCATCATCTCCATGCTGATGGTCTTCCCCGTCATTTACATGAACGTCTTAGAGGGCATCCGCAGCGCAGACGAAGAATTGCTCGAAATGGCGCAGGTTTTCAGGCTCTCAGTCAGCAAAAAGCTGCTTTACATCTACCTGCCCGCCGTCGCGCCGTTTTTCGTCTCCGCCTGCTCCGTGTCGCTCGGACTATGTTGGAAAAGCGGCATCGCCGCCGAGGTCATCGGCACGCCGGACGGTTCCATCGGCGCGGTGTTTTATCAGGCCAAAATCTTTTTGCAGACAAGCGAACTGCTTGCGTGGACGGTCGTCGTCGTCGCTGTCAGCGTCGCGTTTGAAAAGCTTTTTATGTTTTTGCTGCGGTTGGTCTTAAAAAAGCTCAAAATGGAGGACGTGTTAAATGGCAAGCGTGCATAATCTCATCGTAAAGCGCGGTGAAACGGAAATCTTCAAAAATTTTTCTGCCGGGCCGGATGCCTTTATCCGGTGTAGGATTTATTCCCTGCAAAGG
>USHP01000003.1 GCA_900554625.1 uncultured Eubacteriales bacterium
GGTACCATCATGATCTGTGTGGGCATTGACGTTGCCAAGGACAAGCATGACTGCTACATCCTCAGTTCGGAAGGTGAAGTCCTGGCAGATGTATCAACTGCCCGATAAATCGATCGTATCCAAGCCTGAGACGGTTTTTATGGCAAAACAAGGTCAGATTGCCGGGGTAGGCATCGCCCATCGGGGAGATACGGAATGCCTGAAATCCATCCCCAATGCAAACGAGAATGACAACCTGGGAAACCGCTCCTCGGTTTCTGTGCAGATCCAATGACCAGGGAAGCAGCACGGGAAACTGCTGCTTTCTGAAGTTCGACACTGAATTTGTCTGTTGGAAAAGGTAAGCAAAAAATCAATCCGGCAGGATCTCTGACTACCTGAGATCCTGCCGGATGTTTGCTGCGGATGGAATACCGGAACTTGCTTGCCAACGGTTTCAAAAGGCAACAAGGCCAACTTTGAAACGAAAAAGCTTAATCCTGCCTGTTAAATACAAATTTGTCCAAACGAGCAAAGGCTTCCTGAACCCGAGACAAAGGCAAGGCCAGATTCATACGGATGTGGCACGGCCCATAGAAGGGGCGGCCATCCTGCACGGCAACGCCGACTTCCCAGGCTGCTTGCTCCACCTGATCGATGGTTTTGCTGTGATTGCGGCACCATTCGCTGCAGTCAACAAAGAGCATGTAGGTACCTTCTGGCTTGCTGACCTTGACACCTTCAAAATGCTTGTGGATGTAATCACAGGCATACGCAACATTTCCGGACAACACCTGGCACAGTTGATCAACCCACTGGGCGCCTTCCGGACGATACGCGCCAATCAGCGCATGCATGGAAAGCACGTTCATGTGGTTGTATTGGGTCAGTTTGGCTTCTTTATCCATCTGATCGCGCAGCCGTTTGTTGTAAACGATCCGATACGATCCAACCAAACCAGCCAAATTAAAGGTTTTGCTGGGCGCATACAGACCGATGGTGCGCATCTTGGCATCTTCACTGACAGACTGGGTAGGAATGTGCCGATTTCCCTCCAGGAGCAAATCGGACCAGATCTCATCGGAAACCACATACACATCGTACTTGCGGAACAGTTCCATAGCCTGTTCCAGCTCCCAACGCTGCCAGACTCTGCCGCTGGGGTTATGGGGAGAACACAAGACGGCTGCGTGGATTCGGTTTTCCACAATCTTCCGTTCCATATCTTCCAAATCCATGCGCCAGACACCGTTCTCGTCTTCTACCAGAGGACTCAGAACAGCGTTGTATCCGTTATTGCGCAAAGTGCTGGTAAATCCGATGTAAGTTGGAGAATGCAGCAAAACACTGTCACCTCTGGCGCAAATCACGTTCAGCGCAGTGGCCACGCCGCCTAAAACGCCGTTGGCGTAGCCAATATGTTCCGGGAGCAGACCCTGAACGCCGTTGCGGCTTTCCTGCCAGCCGATGATGGCGTCATAATAGGCCTGGCTGGGAGAAAAGTAGCCAAAAGCAGCGTGCTGGGCCCGGTCGATGATGGCTTGGGGAATGGTCGGTACGGTGGGGAAGTTCATATCCGCTACCCACATGGGAATGGCGTCAAATCCCGGCTTTGGTGCTGCCGGGGCGGAACCACCGGTACCGAGGTTGTCCACTGCCATGGCATCTTTGCCCCGGCGATCCATAATGGATGTGAAGTCGTAGTGCATAATGTTTCCTCCTAGTTCTGAACCAAATATGTAAGTCTGTGAAGCAGGGCTACAGGCCAATCATTGACATTACACCAAAACGATTTCTACGCCCTGGTCTGCGATTCGGCTGAGCATAGACTCATTTTCTGGTGTCTTTACGGTAATCAGCGTATCAATGTCTTTGAAATCGCAGAAAACGTAAATTCCCCGCCGGGAAAATTTGCTGGAATCCAGCAATGCAATCCGTTTATCCGCACACAGTGCGGAGTATTTTTTTACGGGAAGCTGAAGCGGGTAGGAAACTGTCAGGCCGGCGCAGTTAAACACACCGGTGGAACCCAGAAAAGCAACATCCACATTGATCTTCTTGTAAAACTCTTCGACTTCCAAGCCTACCATAAACTCACTGTTGGCAGGAAGAGAGCCGCCTGGAATAGAAACATTGAATCTTTGACACAAGCATAACGCCACTCTGGGAGAGTGGGTAACAAAATCCACATTTGTTAGATTGGGGTCTTCGATCAGCCTCTGGGCCAGTGTGGTGATGGTAGAGCCGGAGTCCAGGGAGAAGGACATTCCCGGACAAACATACTTGGCGGCCGCAGCGGCAATGCGCTTTTTCTCTTCTACAAAGATATTGGTCTCGGAAACGCCGTTGTCCAGCAGGAAAGCCGCTCCACGGGTGCGGTAAATCAGCTTGCGGTCTTCCAATTCCAGAAGATCCCGGCGGACGGTAGTTGGCGTAACATGGAAATAGTTTGATAATTCCTCTACAGTGACGGTTTTTTTCTGAAGAAGCATATTGTAGATCTGATCTAAACGGTAGGAATTAGCCATAGGGAAAATCCCCTCCTGTGTTTATAATGCCCGTAATTGTTTTCTTTGTTCTAATTATAGAAACATATGAGCAGATTGTCAACCTATAACCAACAGAAAAGGAAGAAAAAAATGAAATAAACAGAGTAAAATACAAAATGTTTATGTTCGTGTTTTCAAAGAACGAACATAACGAACACTGATAGCTGTTTTGTGTGTATTTTAAATTACCTATTGACATATGCAAAATGAAATTGTAATATGCAAATATAACAAAAACAAACACGAATCCAAAGCGTATTAAGGCAAAACAACTAAAACGAATGCGTCTTTTTGTATAAAACAAACAAAGAAGCGGAAATTATTATTAATAAAAAACGTTCATTATGATCGAAAAGAGGTTCGAATGGGTGATATCTGCGGTGATTGTATCGGAAAGAACAAGCACCGTTGATATAAATATTTACTATATTGGGAGGAAATTATGAAAAAGATCATCGCACTGCTGCTCGCCTTGGTTATGTGTCTGAGCTTGGTTGCCTGTGGCGGAGGATCCGGGAAATCCGAAGACAGCGGAAACACGGCAAATGGTTCCAACACTGGCGAACCCACGGAAAAGAAAAAGATTATTTTCTTCACTGCTTTCATTGGTGACTTTGGTCTGTCCGACATGGGCTACCGTGCCGTTCAGGAACTGGCGGAAGAGTACGACATGGAGTGGACTCTGGTTGAGTACGGCTCCTATGACGCGGCTCTGGCTGTTAACTGCTTCTGGGATGCTCTGGAGAGCACCGAGTACGATTACTTCTTCGGTCCTGCCTGGTACATTGAAGACATCATTGATGATGCCGCGGCAGAATACCCCGATACCACCTTCATTCACTACGACGTGGGCAAGGGCATTGAATTTACCGCACCTAACGTTTACGGCATTACCTTCGCACAGAACGAATCTTCCTTCATGGCCGCAATTCTGCAGGCTTTGATGACGAAGAATGGCAAGATTGGCTGTATCTCCACCGACAGCCCCATCCTGAACGACTTCTCCACTGGCTGGCTGGCCGGCGTGAAGTACGCGAAGAAGGAACTGGGCCTGGATATTGAATGGCTGCATTCTTACCTGCCTGAAACCTCCATGTCCGCGGTTTATGAATCCTCCAACGTTATGTATGACAACGGCTGCGACTTTGTCTGGTCCATCTCCGCTCAGATGCTGCTGGCTGCCTGCCAGGCTGCGGAAGAGCATGGCGGTTATGAGAAGGGCTACTGGGTTATGGGTTGTGACTATGACCAGTATGAGTACTTCAAGGGACTTGCAGCAGAGGATGCAAACTCCGCTGTTGGATATGAAAACATTTTGACTTCTATTACCAAGAATATTGCACCCGCTGCCAGCGCCATTATCGCCAGTGTTGAATCCGGCGACGGTTCCGTGGAGTCCGGCAACAAGGTTTGGGGTGTTTATGAAAATGGTGTTGGCTATCTGGAAAACGAAAACTTCCTGGCCAACGTTCCGGAAGATGTTCAGCAGACTCTGAAGGATGTCATCGAAAAGATCGGCTCTGGCGAGATTGTTGTCCCGTCTTACTATGACTTCAGTACTTACGAGGCGTTTGCTACCTTCCGCGATAACCCCGATGCAGAGTTCGTCCCCTAAGGTGATAGAATCCGCATAAGACGTTCCGGAGGGTGGAGAAGGAAAATTCTTCGCCCTCCTTTGTACGCAACCCTAACGTAAGGAAAGGTGAAAGAATGTCTAAAGAGCTACTTAGGATGGAAGGGATCACAAAGATCTATCCCAACGGCTTCATGGCCAATAAGGACGTGACCCTTTCGGTAAATGAAGGCGAAATTCATGCCTTGATTGGTGAAAACGGTGCCGGCAAAACCACCTTGATGAAGATTCTCTTCGGATTGGAGAACTGCCAGGAAGGCAAAATCTACATCAACGGCGAGCAGGTTCACATTGCCAATCCGCTGGATGCCATTGCCAAAGGTGTTGGCATGGTACATCAGCATTTCATGCAGGTGCCCAATTTGACGGTAGCGGAGAATATCGTTTTGGGCATGGAACCGGGTCCTGGCCCTGTCTTTGACGGCAAGCAGGCTGTGAAGATCACACAGGAAGCGGTAGAGAAATTTAATCTGGATGTGGAACCGAACAAACTGATCCGGGATCTGTCCGTGGGTCAGAAGCAGAAAGTAGAATTGCTGAAATCTTTGGTACGCGGCGTTCGGGTGTTGATTCTGGACGAGCCTACCGCTGTTTTGACTCCTCAGGAGACACGGGAACTGTTTTCCCAGCTGAAGAATCTGAGAGATCAGGGATACGGCATTATCTTTATCTCCCATAAGCTCGAGGAAGTTATGGAACTTTGCAGCAGAGTTACAGTGCTGCGGCATGGCAAGGTTACGGGTCATGGCGACCTGGCAGGACTGGACCCGGCAAAACTGTCCAAGATGATGGTGGAACGGGAAGTGGATCTTACCATTGACAAGGCAGCAGCACAGCCTAAAGATACTGTGATGCATGTGGAGCACCTGAGCTATGTGGACGACTTTGGAAAATTGGTTGTCAATGATCTAAGTTTTGGTATCCGTGCCGGAGAAGTTGTGGGTATTGCCGGTGTGGAAGGCAATGGACAGACGGAAGTTTCCGAGATTATCTCCGGACTGCTGCGGCGCACCTCCGGAAAAGTGTTCCTCAACGGTACCGAGACCAGCGGAAAGTCCATTGCCCAGATTCGGGAATTGGGACTGTCGCATATTTCGGAAGACCGCATGAAGTTCGGCATGGCCGACAACTTATCAATTCGGGACAATATTCTGGCTTGTTATCTGCGCAGCGGAGAATTTAACAAGGGCCAGCTGCTGAATATGAAAAAACTCAATGCCTTTGTAGATAAGTGCATTAAAGATTTTGAAATCGCCTGTACGGGAGGCAATGAGAACATCAAATTCCTCTCCGGCGGCAATATCCAGAAGGTCATTGTGGCCAGAGAGTTTTCCGGTGGTGCGAATTTCATCATTGCCAATCAGCCTACCAGAGGTATTGACGTGGGCACAGCAGACTTGATTCGTCGGCTGCTGGTAAAGACGACGAGAGAAGACAATAACGCAGTTTTGCTGATCTCCTCGGATTTGGCAGAGATCATGGAAGTGTCCGACCGGCTGCTGGTTATGAAGGATGGCCAGATTGTGGCACAGTTTACAAATGTCAAGAGCGTTTCTGATGAGACCCTGGGTGAATACATGCTGGGCGTCAAACGCATGACACCTGAGGAAATGGGGGATCTGTTTTGAAAAAGGTACAAAGAATAGATTCGGCCTTTGAGGTATTGCGCGTGTTTTTGGGCATTGTGATTGCCTATGCGCTGTGCTTGGTCATTATTGTATTGATTACCGGTTCCGAAGGCGCCAGTGACGCCATTTACAACTTCGCCATTGGCCCCTTTACTTCCAAACGTCGGTTTGCGCAGGTGCTGTCGCGTATGTGCCCGTATATGCTGATTGGCTGCGGCATGTGCTTTGTGTATGCCAGCGGACGTTTCAGTGTGGTCAGCGAAGGTATCATCAACATTGCACCCATTCCCATTTTGTATGTGATTTTTGCCACGACCTTTGGCACTCAGGTTATGGCTGGACTTCCCAAGATCGTCAATCAGCTGATTATCATTATCAGCTGCGCTGCAGTGGGCGGCCTGGTAGCCATGATTCCTGCCTACGGACGGGAAAAGCTGGGAGCCAATGAGATGGTCACATCTACCATCTTGAATTATGTGTGTTTGTATCTGTCACTGTGGGCCGTCAGAGGTTACATGGCTGACCGGGATAATTCCTTCCTGTGCACACCCAATTACCCGGACAACATGCGCTTCACCAGATACTGGGGCAATACGAATCTCAGCGAAGGCATTTGGGTTGCCATTATTGGTGTGGTGATTGCCTGCCTGATTTTCTACCGGACTCGCCTTGGCGTGGAGATCCGCGTCACAGGTACCAATCCCAGCTTTGCAAAGTATGCCGGTATTAATACCAAGGTAACACCGTTTATGGGACAGGTCCTGGGCGGAATCTTTGCCGGTGTGGCAAGCTCTGTTGAAATCTTTGGCGCATATGACCAGTATCAGTTGGCATTGCTGACCAATATTGGTTTTGATGGCCTGATTATTGCGGTTATGGCGAAAAAGCAGCCTATTTTTGTACCGATTACTGCTTTCGTTCTTGCCTATATCAGAACGGCAGCGGCAGTTCTCAATACCAACACCAATATTCCCATTGAGTTGGTTACCATGCTGCAGGCAGTTATCATCTTCTTCGTGGCTGCAGAGGAATTCCTGGGCAAGTCTCGGCAGAAGGCTATCATCAAAGCTTCTCGTGAGAATCAATAAAGGAGGAGCAAAGTTATGTTGGATTTTATCACGAATGTTATCTATTCAATCATCCGTATCTCCACGCCCATTATCTTTGTGGCAATCTGCTCCACCATTTCCGCGCAGGCTGGTTTGCTGAATATGGCCGGTGAAAGTATGATGCTGGTTGCATCCTTGGCGGGCGTTTGCTTCAGTGCACTGTTCCAGAATGTCTGGCTGGGTATCCTTTGCGGTATGCTCAGTGCTATGGTCATTGTTCTGATTATCTGCTTCGCGGCCTTCTATATGAAGGTGGATCTGTACCTGATGTCCATATCCATGAACTTGGCAATGGGCGGCGGCGTAATCTTTGTGATGTGGGTGCTGACCGGAACAAAGGCCAATACCGCCGGTGCAATCCCCAGCCTGGCTCTGGGCAACATTGACATTCCCATTATCAAGAATATCCCCGTCCTGGGACCCATGCTTTCTGGACATAACGTTTTCACCTATCTTGCGATTCTTATGGCTGTGCTGGTGTGGTTCCTGCTGTTCCGGACAAAACTGGGACTGCGGATGCGCGCCATCGGCCAGAACCCCGCCGCTGCGGAAGCTGTAGGTATCAATACCAAGCGGATTTACACCATTGCGTTCCTGATCGCCGCAGCCATCGGTGCCCTGGGCGGCATGTATTTGTCCATGGGTTATCAGAACTTCTTCTCCAAGGGCCTGACGGCCAACCGTGGCTTCATCGGTATGGCGGCTGCTACCATCGGAGGCAATCAGCCCTTCGGCGCACTGCTGATGAGCTTCGTATTCGGTATCGCTTACGCTACCACCAACTATCTGCAGCCGTACATCAGCGACGCCTACCTGCTGCAGAGTATCCCCTTCATTTTGTGTACGGTGATTTATCTGGTGATCTCTGGCTATAAGTCCACTGCGGAGGGCCGCCAGATCAAAAAGAATCGTCAGCGCCTGGAAAACTTCCAGAAACAGAATCAAATGAGACAGAACAATTAAGGGAAATGTCGGGCAGAATGCGGCAGCAGGATGCCCGACAAAGAAAAGTCATCTACAGGAAAGTGAGGAAATCCAATTTTGAACAAGGAATACTATTACAACACGATTGGTTCGCAGATTGAAGACTTACGAACACTGGTGGATGTACAGACCCAAATGTGTTTTGACACGGACAAGCTGGCTTCCCTTCTGGACGCACCCGTTTACAGTGGGCTTAAGCGTGTGATTATCACAGGCTGCGGTGACTCTTACTCGGCTGCCGGAGCGATGCTGCCCTCTTTCCGTCAGCACAGCGGACTGGAATTGGTATCGGTGCCGGATCCTATGGAATTCTGCCGGTATTATACCAAACAGGAGATCAACAAGGGTTGCGCAGACAACCAAACACTGGTTATTGCAGTCAGTGCCAGCGGTGGCTCTGAGCGGATTGTGGAAATCCTGACAAAGGCAAATGAAATGGGTGTCCATTCTATGCTGATTTCCAACAATCCGGAGTCCAACGGTGCAAAGGTAGCCAAGAGCATGTACCATGTTCAAACCCCGCCGGGATGCAATACCCCAGGGCTTCGCTCCTATTTTGCCAGTATGATTGCCATTACCGCTTTGGGTGCCTATATTGGCGTGCGGCAAGGCCATATCTGCCAGGAACGGTTTGTACAGATCCGGCAGAGCATTGTGGATTATACCAAAGCTTTCCTGCTTCAGTACCACCGTATTGATGATCAGATGCTGAAGTTGGGTATGGTCTGGAAGGATTACGAAAAATTTGAGGTAATCGGTGACAGTGCTGAAGGGTTCTCCGCACAGTTTGTGGAAGAAAAGTTCATTGAATGTGCCGGTGTACATACCACCCATGCGGACTCGGAAGATTGGTGTCACATCAACTATTTCCTTCGGGACCCCCAGGGTATTGGCACCATTGTTATGACCCATTCCCAGGACCCCAGTTTTGACAGAATGTGCTACACCATTGCAACCAGCGTGGGTTTGGGAAGACCTACGTTGATTGTAACCGATGCGGAAGCATCCTGCTTCCCGGAGGGCGCAGTTGTCTGCCAGATCCCACAGGCCCCCGAACTGTGGATGGCACCGCTGATGGACTTTGTCCCCGGTTCTTTGCTTGGTTCTTATGTTGCGGCCTGTGCCGGGAAACTGTTCTTTGGTGAGAAGTACGACTTCCGGACCCAGAAATGGAACTGGGACGCCTAAGGGGAGGGATATGATGAATAAGATCTATTTTAATAATGGCCTGCGCATGCAGTGTTTGGATGTGGAAAGCCTGAGCATGGTTCAGTTTGACCGCTCTGTAGAATCCTTTTCCCGATTGCTTTCCGAAGAGCAGGTAAAGTCCATAAAGCGGATTGTTGCCACCGGATGCGGAGACTCCTATCTGGCGGCGGCTGAGGCAAAAGGAGCCTTCGCCCGCTACCTTCCGGATGTAGAGTATGAAGCACCCACAGGAATTGAAGCTGGACGGTATCTGCACATGGCGCAGCAGGAGCCCGATACCCTTGTCATTGGCATCAGCGTCTCCGGCGGGCCGGCGCGGGTGCGGGAAGTGCTGGAGCGGGGCAATAAGCATGGCTGCATCACAGTTGCGCTGACGGATAATCCGTTGAGCCCTGCAGCGTCAGCTGCCGGACACCTCTACCATACCAATACCCCGGCTGGAGACAATATTTCGGGGCTGCGCACGTATTACGTGTCTATGATTTCTCTGTACGTTATGGCGGCGGCAATGGGGCAGATCCGGACCGGAGAGCCTTACCTGGCCCAGCTGCGGAAACAGGTGGAAGCCTACCGCAACGCATTCTTTTCCGCAGTAGAGGAAATGGATGATATTTGCTTTGCCACGGCACTGGACTGGAAATGCAAGAAATTTTTCGAAGTTACAGCGGATGGTCCTCTTTTCTACTGCGGAAAGTTTATTTCAGCAAAGATGGCGGAACTTTCGGGAGATGTTTGCTCAGTTATCGACAGTGAGAACTATTTCCACGTCAACAGCATTCTTTATCCCGGAAGCAACTATGGCGAAATGAACCTGATTGCCAGTTATGAGCCTAATGTCAGCCGGATTGTCAAGACGGTGGACGCCCAGGCGAAAGCCGGACGGGATGTAATTGTGTTCTGCGATAAGCAAACTGAGGAAATCGGCATTACCCAACCGGTGCGTTATTGCCCCATGCCGGTGCCTGCACAGGAGTATGGATTCCTGATTCCTCTGTTTGCCTATATTCCGGCGTCTATTCTGGCAGGTTACCGTGCCACGACCATCGGCGAACCTTTCTTCCGGGGCGGCGGTAATATGTCTCTGATGACCCTGAGAACAAACCCGGTAAAGATTCTTTGATGGATGTAAGGTGAGGGAAATATGAAATACGAGTACATCTGTGCAGGAAACCTGATTCTGGACAGCAGGGGCATGCGCAACAGCAAACCGGGGTGTGAAGAATTTCCCGGCGGTCCGGCGACATTTGCATACAGCGGTATCCGGATCTGGACGGACAGTGTTATGCAGGTCAGCCGTACCGGTGCTGATTATGCTCCCTTTTTTCAGGAATGGATACAACGCAATCAGGTAGAGACCAAAGGCATTCGAGTGGTCTGTGACCGAGCCAACCATCTGTACGGATTCTCCCATGCTTATGGGTTTACGCCGGTTCCGGAATTTGACCGCTACACGCTGGATGCCTGGCAGGATTTTGGCTACCAGAAAGTCCGTCCGGAGGACATCGGGGAATTTACACAAGGCGGCGGTACCAAAGGGGTATATCTGGCGGCCAACCCGGACAGCGTGTTTTGGGATGCTTTGGGAAAAATCAAGCAGCGTGACGGATTCAAGCTGATGTGGGAAATCGAAGGCGTGTGGGCAAAGCCTGAGTATCGGGATCTTGTTTTCCATGCGGCTGCATATGCCGATATTTTCAGCATCAACCTGGAAGAGGCCAGAAACTTGTTTGCCTGTGAAACCGATGAGGACTGTATCCGGGGACTGCAGACCATGCCTGTGGACATGACCTTGTTCCGGGTTGGAGAACGGGGGCTGTATGTGGTCACCAAAGACAAGGCAATTTACCTTCCGCCTGCTCCTGGACCGGTGGTGGATACGGTGGGCTGCGGCAATACGTCTACCGGAGCCGCCCTTTATGCCTATGCGGAGGGAAAAGCCCCACTGATGGTAGGCATCATGGCAAACGTTGCCTCTGCCCGAAATCTGATGCAATTTGGTGTGATACCGGAGTTCGAAGCCATCCGTGACGAATGCTGCCGGCAGGCCCAAACGCTGTATCAACAGTATGCCGGATGAATAAGGAGGTACACAACAATGCAGTACGATTATGTAATTGCTGGAAACGTGATGCTGGACAAAGTGGTGTTTATGGACGGCACGGAGTCCGGACATGAAAGTATCGGCGGGCCTGCCACATTTGCATACAGCGGTGTGCGGATTTGGACGGACAGTGTGATGCAGTGCAGCAATCTGGGCGCCGACTATGAAACGCTGTTTCGTCCTTGGATTGAAAAGAATGCTGTGGTTACGGACGGCTATAAGATCATCTGTGATCGCTGCAACCACTCCATTATGTACTTCAAAGACAAAAGCGGTGCATCCTTCCAGCCTGGCGAGCGGACAATGAGCGAGGAAGAAAAGTGGCTCAAGCATGATGCCTGGCAGGATTTCGGATATATGAAAACCAGCCCTGAGGAAATTGAGGTATTTACCAAAGGCAAGCAGGTTAAGGGCGTATATGTGGCACAGAACGCAGACAGAACCTTCTGGAAGAAATTATCCGCAATCAAAAAGCGGGATGGATTCAAACTCATGTGGGAGATTGAAGGTCCATGGGCACATGTACACTACCTGGAGGACGTGAAGCAGATTTGCAAAGAAGGCGTTGACATTTTCAGCCTGAACATAGCCGAAGCCCAGACCTTGTTTGACTGTGAGGGAGATGAGGCCTGCATTCAGGCGCTGCAGCAGCTGGATGTGGACATGACGCTGTTCCGCGTGGGCCATCGCGGCGCATATGTGGTTACAAAGGATCAGGCCATTTACCTGCCTCCCGCCCCTGGTCCGGTGGTCGATCCCACCGGTTGCGGCAATACCTCCACCGGCGCGGCTCTGTACGCCTATGCTGAGGGAAAGGATCCGCTGATGGTTGGTATTATGGCAAATGTGGCTTCCTCCATGAACATTCGCCAGTATGGAATTATTCCGGACATGATTGGGGTTCGGGATATGTGTAACCAAATGGCGCAGCAGCTGTACGAACAGTATAAAAAATAAAATTACTTCTCCTTTTGCTGGCTTCAGTGCAGGAAGAGAAGAAAAAGGGATTGGAGGAAATGAGATTGAACAGACACGATTACTACAATTCCGTAACGGACCAGGTCAAGGATCTGCGAACATTGGCGGCAGTACAGGCGGATCTGTGCTTTGACATGAATACCCTGACCCAAGTGTTGGCTCCGGAGACTGCCAAGCAGATTCAGCGGGTGATTATTACCGGATGTGGTGACTCCTATTCCGCCGCTGGCGCCATGCTGCCCGGATTTCGGAAACTCAGCGGCCTGCGCCAATGCAACAGCCCGGATATTATGGACTTTTGCAGCTTTTACAGGCGGGAAAAGGTGTACAAAGGCCTGCCGGCAGAACAGGTTTTGGTGATAGGGATCAGTTTCAGCGGCAGTTCTGCCCGGGTGGTGGAGGCATTGGAAAAAGCCAACGATCTGGGTGTACATTCCTTGCTGATTACCCGAACCCCAGACTCTAAGGGCGGACATACAGCCAAACATGTCTTTGACGTGGCAACACCCGATGGATGCAATACGCCGGGTCTGCGCTCTTATTACGCCAGCCTGATGGGACTGGCAGCTCTGGGCGCTTATTTGGGCGTATGCAGTGGCGTTTTGAAACAAGATCGCTTTTTCCAAGTTAAGCAGAGTATTGTGGAGTATACGCTGGCATTCATGCAGAACTTTGATGCGGTGGATGAACTGATGTTCCAGGAAGCCTTGAGAATGAAGAATCTGCGGAAATTTGAGCTGATTGCGGATTACAACGAAGGGTATTCAGCACAGTTTGTGGAGCAGAAGTTTATTGAATGCGGCGGTGTATTTTGCACCCATACAAATTCTGAGGAGTTTGTCCACATCAGCTTTATGGCCAGATGTCCGGAAGAATACGGTGAGATTGTTATGATCAACGGCGCCGACCGGAGTATGAGCCGTATGAAAGATACCATTAACGGCTGCCTGGCACAGCACCGCCCGACGCTCATTGTTACCGATGTGGCACCGGATGCGTTTGATCTGTCTGTCAACGAATTTGCCGGAACCAGCCCCTATTTTCAAGCGGTGCAGGGTTATGACTCCATGGCGCAGCGAGGAACGCCTACCTTCTGTCAAATTCCGAAGGCTCCCGAACAGTGGATGTCTGTGTTCGTAGATTTCCTTCCCGGATCTCTGCTGGCAGGCTATCAGGCTGCGGTGAATGAGGCGCGGTTCTTTGCTGGGCGGTATGACTTCCGGACGCAAACCTGGCTGGACAGATAAGGGGGAAGTAGCAAATGTATAAAAGACTGAATGATGAGCGCTACTACAGAAAGTTTTATTTTCAGGACAGCTTTCATGCCCAGTGTATGGATGTAGACCCTCTGACCATGGAGCAGTTTGACCGCTCGGTGGAGTCTGTGAAGAAAATACTGGATAATCCCATTTTCCGCACCTGTGATCATATTGTCGGTGTTGGCTGCGGCGATTCCAATATTGCGGCGTTTGCTGTAAAAGATGCCTTTGCCCATTATCTTCCGGATGTGGACTATCAAGGCGTGGAAGCTATCGAAATGAGCCGGCATTATGAGTATCCTAACGACGGTAGCAAGAGCCTTGCTCTGTTCATCAGCTATTCCGGTGGCGTGATCCGCACTTTGGAAGCCATGAAGCAGTGCCAAAGGCATGGAATTGCCACGGTGGGAATTACTGCTGACCCCAATTCCCAAACTGCAAAAGAGTGCGACATCTTCTACCACACCAATAACCCTGCCGGTGACAACAATGCGGGACTGCGGACCTACTACAGCAATGTGATCAGCTGCATTATTCTGGCGGCGGCTATGGCGGAGCTTCGCACCGGGAAATCCTGTCTGCCGCAGCTGCGTCAGCAGGTGCAGGAATATCACGACGCGTTCTTTGCACATCTGGAGGATATAGACGAAACCTGCTTCCGTGCTGCGATTCACTTTATGGACAAAAAAATCATTGAAGTGACAGCGGACGGCCACAATTTCTGGGCGGGGAAATTCATCCAGGCAAAAATTGTGGAATTGTCTGGAGACGCCTGCTCTGTGGTGGACAGTGAAAACTATATGCATGTGAATTCGCACATGTGGCCCGGTGAGGAAATCCTGGAGTTGGTGCTGATTAACAGCAATGACGGTAATATAAAAAACATTGTCAACAGTACCAACAATATGGTCAGACGTGGAAACCGTCACGTTCTGCTCTTCAGTGACAAGGCACCGGAAGAACTGGGAATAACGGTACCGGTCAGATACTGCCATGTGCCGGTTCCGCAGGCGCAATGGAATTTTCTGGCACCTATTTATGCGTATCTGCCTGGGGCGATTTTTGCGGGTTTCCGGCACACTACCTTGGGAGAACCCATGTTCCGGGGCGGAATGGATTTCAGCTTTTTCCCGGCAACTTACTGCTCTGCCATGGACGTGGTGGATCTGTAAAACGGCCAATGCGCCTCAACTCTGGCAGGGCAATCCGTATGTATTTCATAGTATCTTGGGAGGAGATCTAAAATGGCAACTTGTTTTGACAATCTGAATGGCAAGAAACTGGTTATCGGACTGGTACATCTGCTGCCCATGCTGGGCACCCCTCTGTACGAAGAGGGCAATATGGACAAGATGATCCGCAAGGCCATTGCCGACTGCAAAACCTTGAAGGAAAATGGTGCAGATGGCGGCCTGATTCAGACGGTTGACGTATTCTATCCGTCAACTGACGATACCGACTATGCCCGTGTAGCCGGACTGGCAGCGGTGACTGCCCGGGTTCGGGAGGCTATGGGACCGGATTTCCTGATCGGCTCTCAGATTATGTGGAACTGCATTACACCGTCCCTGGCTGTATGTAAGGCTGCCGGTGCGGACTTTACCCGCTGCACTGCTTTGGCCGGCAATACCGATTCGATGTACGGCATGATTGAGGCGCAGCCGCTGAAGGTTGCGGAGTACCGCAAGAAGATCGGCGCGATGGAAGTGGGAATGCTGGCAGAGATCTCCGGTTATCATCATACCGGCGATGACAGTGATGCCCATGTGCAGAATCTGGCTTCTACATCCATGCGGCTGGGTGCCAATGCGGTAGAGGTTGTGGACCGGAACTTCGAACGCAATGAACGCCTGGTCAAGGCAGTCAAGGCAATTAACGGTGGGAAGATTCCCGTCATTCTGGGCGGCGGCACAGACGTTGACAACTGCAAAGACCGTCTGCGTTACGCGGATGGCGCATTGGTAGGTACTGCCTTTGAAGGCGGAAACTGGGGCGGTCCAATTATTGGTTCCATTGTTGCCGACTATGTGCGCAATGTCCGTCAGCTGGAAGAGGAACTGGCAAAGTAAAGGTTCTGGGAGGGTGCCCGTTATGAAAAACCTATTGAAAAAATGCTGGGGTTTCCGCAGCGGGACACCCTGGAAAATGATTGTGGCTGTATTGTACTATGCCCTGTGCCTGGCTTTTTTGGTAATTGGAATGGCAACGCCGCCACTGATACCCGCCGATGGCTGGGATACCTTTGTGGTGAAGTTATCAACGTTCATTCTGTTTTTGTGGATGCTGAGTCCTGCCATTTTCCTGTCGGAAACGCCGCTGCGGGATATGCTGCCTTTTTTCCGGGATCGGATTGCTATGCGATCCCTGGTGGGCCTGATGATCGTATTTGTGCTGTTTCAGTATCTGTTTATGACATCGGAGAGCCTGCATACCCAGGCTTACCAGGAGGTATTTGATTCATACATCAGCGCTTCTTATGAAGCTTTTGTGGAGGCTGGCAGCAATGGCTGAGCGTCCGGAAAACGTGGAGCAAAAGCGAGGTCGGGGAACATATGGAAAAGAAAAAAATGCACTATGCCTGGAAAATCGTCATTGCCTGTATTTTGATTAAGATTGGATCCGGTGGATTTTTGGCTGTAGCTATGGGGAACTTTATCACCCCTATTGTCCGGGAGTTGGGTTGTCAGGTCAGTGAGCTGACAACCTACACAAACATCAATGCCATTTCCATGGCACTGCTGTACACCACCGCAGCCAAATGGATCAACACCAAACATATTGGCAAGATTATGGGATTTGCCTCTGTGGCTGAGGTTTTGGGACTGGCGTTGATGGGTACCTATCAGACGGTAGAAATGTTCTACCTGTCCGGTGCCATCATCGGCATTGCCCAGGCTTTTACGGGATTTGTGGCACTGCCTATTGTAATCAACATGTGGTTCAAGAAGAATACCGGAACGGTTTTTGGCATAATTGTTGCCATTGGCAGCGGTGCATCCATGATTTACAGCCTGCTTTCCGGTCAGCTGATTACTTATTTTGGCTGGCGGCAAGCGTATTTTATTATGGCAGCGGCGGCAGCGGTAATCACCATTCCGGCGGTATTTCTGATTATCAAACGGCCGGAGGAGGCTGGATGTCTGCCTTACGGCGCTCAGGAAACTCCGGGAAATACTGTGGCGGCTAGTGCCGGACTGGTGGGAGAAGAATATGATCTTACCGCCCGAGAAGCATTCCGGATGCCGCTTCTGTACATTGCATGGATTGCCTGTGTCCTTTACAGCTATTCCTGCGGTGTTTCCGGCTATACTACCACATTTGCGACGATGGAATTGGGGCAGAGCACGGCATTTGGCTCCGTGGTAGGTGTTTGCAGCAGCATGGGCGGCGTCCTCAGCAGCCTGATTGTCGGCCGTATTAACGATAAGTACGGCGTCAAGAAGGGCCTGCTATGGGGAACCGTTACCACCGCAGCAGGATACCTGATGATGTTCCTGAGTTATCTGAACCCATTGTTTGTATATCCGTCGGTATTTGTGGTAGGACTGGGCAGCTGTATGTACATGGTGCAGTGTCCGCTGCTGGCACGCAATATTGTGGGAAGCAGCCACTACTCCAAAATCTGGTCCTGGATGATGATGATCAACAGTCTGATCGGCGGAGGCCTGTATTCCACCATCGGTATGTTCTATGACAAAACCGGAACCTACCGGGGAGCATTCCTCATGGCCATCGTTATGTATGCTGTAGCAGGCGCTTTGGGGACCATTTCCGTCAATCAGAGCGATAGACGGCATAAAAAACTGCTTCAGGCACGCGGATAAGCAAAATCCATCCATAATTGAGGGAAACGGAAGATGAAAGACAAAAAACACTATGCGTGGAAAGTTATGCTGGCATGTATTTTGATTAAAATTGGTACAGCCGGCATGACAATGGTGGCAATGGGCAACTTTGTTACGCCAATTGTCAAGGAACTTAACTGTGGTGTCAGTGCTCTAACGGCTTACAGCAGCGTCAATGCGGTAGCCATGGCACTGCTGTACACCACTGCGGTGAAATTCCTCAATACCAAAAACATCGGCAAAATCATGGGCATTGCCTCTTTGATTGAGGCTGTGGGTCTGGGACTGATGTCTACCTATGACAATGTGTTCCTCTTTTACCTGTCTGGCGCTGCCATTGGCTTTGCACAGGCTTTCACCGGCTATGTGGCAATACCTGCGGTTATCAACATGTGGTTTAAGAAGAACACAGGTACAGTCTTGGGTACCGTCATGGCAGTGGGAAGTGCGGCAACAACCCTGTACAGCCTGCTGACCGGTCAGCTGATCAATTTCTTTGGATGGCGGCAGAGCTATGTGATTATGGCGCTGATCGCAGCAGTGGTGACGGTTCCGGCGGTATTTCTCTTCATCAAACGTCCGGAAGAAGCCGGCTGCCTGCCCTATGGCGCTGAGGAAGCTGGGCAGATCTCCGCGGCAGCGGTATCTGTGTCCGATGACGGCTATAGTCTGACCAAGAAGCAGGCCATGAGACTGCCGATGTTCTACATCGCTTGGGTAGCCTGTGTGTGTTTCAGCTACGGCAGCGGCGTGGCCTACAATGTGCAGACCTTCTCCACCATGGAGCTGGGGCAGACCATTACCTTCAGTTCTGTGGTAGGCGTGAGCCTGAGCCTTGGTACGATTTTCAGCAGCCTGATCGTGGGCTGGATCAACGACAAGTTTGGCGTCAATGCAGGTCTGGGCTGGGGCTTTGCCACTACGGCTGTGGGCTTTATGATGATGTTCCTGAGTTACTCCAATCCTGTATTCGTATTGCCGGCGGTGTTTATTGTTGGACTGGGCAATACCATGTACACGGTGCAGTGCCCGCTGCTGGCTCGTACCGTTGTAGGAGACAAGCACTACTCGGAAATCTGGGCTGTGATGATGGTAATTAACAGCATGGTTGGCGGCGGCCTATGCTTTACCATTGGCCTGTTCTATGACCTGGCCGGCACATTCCAGGGAGCGTTTATCATGGGCATTGGCCTGTTTGCGGCAGGTGCAATTTTGGGCAACATTGCCATCCAGATGAGCAACAAACTTCGCAAAAAACTGGCCTCTGCCTCGTAACGGGCAGAGCTGGTACGGTCCGGAAGTTATTCGGTTTCCCGGAAGCTGGATTTGGGAACAGGGTACCTTCCGGATTGTGTAATGAAAAACTACAGGAAATTTTCTGCCGCTATTTTTGCGGGCACTTTTCCGCCGAAGAAAGATGAGGTGCTGACAAATGGAAATCATTGGAAAAGATAACGGTGTCAAACAGGGGTTCCTGACTTATCCGGAATTTGCCAGAGAACTGGAAAACGCGCTGACGGAACAGGCCATCACCAACGCAATCCCGGATCAGCTGCTAAAGAATATCCGCCACATTGTAGTCACGGGAAACGGAGATTCCTACGCCGCTGCGCTGGCCACCAAGGAATTTAACAGCAAAATGTTTATGAATTGCGATTATCAGGTTCTGCGCTGTTTGGATGTCAGCCGGCATCATGTGTTTTCTGCGGAAAATCCGGAGCAGACATTGGTAATGGTAATCAGTGTCTCCGGCAGCGGTTCTCGGGTGACGGAGGCCATGCACCGTGCCGCAGTCAAGGGCTGCGCCACTTTGGCCATTACTGCCAACCCCAATTCCCGTATGGCGGCACAGGCACAGTATGTTTTGCAGATTCCTGCTGCAAAAGCCGAACGGTTTACCCCTGCTCGCCAGGCCAAAAGTTATGTTACGGCTCTGAGCACCACATTGCTGATGGGCCTTCACGCTGGACTTGTGCGGGGCAATATCACCGGGGAACAGGCTCAGTTGCTGCGCCGGGAAATGGTGGATTATGTAGCTCGTGTCTGTACGCCGGAAGTGCTGGACCGGGTGGACGCCCAAATGGAGACGCTGGCACAAACATGGAAAGACTATCGTGGCTATGGTTTCGTTGGCGGCGGCAGTGATTTTTCTACGGCTTATTTTGGCTGCGCAAAATTCTTTGAACTTTGCGGAAGCATTAACAGCCTCAATGACAGTGAGGATTGGTGCCACATTGATTTCTTCCAAACCAACCGACAGCAGCTTGGAACGATTGTGGTGGCTTCAAAGAATTGCGCATCCTTCTCCAGATCGTGGGAAACAATTCTCTCTATGCGAAAATCCCAGCGCAACGTACTGGTGATCACCGATGCCGCTGCGGAGGAATTCCCCCAGGGGGTCAGTGTTTGTACGCTCCCGGAGACGGAACATGATTATGTAAATCCGCTTATGCAGTTTCTTCCTCTTTCCATGCTGGCAAATTATATTGCCATTGCCCGAGATTACCCATATTTCGGGGGTATGGATGCCAGCAATCCCCTGTTCAGTCAGGAGGGGGGAATCAATACCATCAAATCCAGCGAGATACAGTATTTTGACTGACACGGCGGCTGACGGCAATATCAGAGGTATTGCCGTCGGCTTTTGCATTATGGTATGATAACGTGCGACAGCCTTGTTCGGGATATGGACCCGATACAAAACAGCCTGCCAAAAGGAGGAACGTGCATGCAGCGAGAAGATATTGAAGTAATCGGCGCGGCGCAAAATAATTTGCAGCATATTGATGTAACCATTCCGAAGGAAAAACTGGTGGTGCTGGCGGGAGTTTCCGGTTCGGGAAAAAGCTCATTGGCATTTCATACGCTGGCGGTAGAAAGCAATCGTCAGTGGCAGGCGTCCTATCCGCTTTATCTGCGAAACCGAATGCCTCGTTATGACCGGCCGGAGGTGGACTATATCCGCAATCTAACCCCCACTATTGTGGTGGATCAAAAGCCCATCGGTGCAAACAGTCGTTCTACTGTTGGTACAGCTACGGACGTTGCACCGTTGATTCGACTGCTGTTTTCCCGTGTAGGACAGCCCAGTGCCGGTGGTGCCACTGCATACTCGTTTAATCATCCTCTAGGTATGTGTCCGGACTGTACAGGGTTGGGGCAGCGGGCTCAGTTGGACGAGTCGCTGCTGTTCGATATGGACAAATCCATTCGTGACGGCGGTATCCGGTTTACGCCCTTTGCGGGGGGGAGCTGGCAGGGCTGGTTTTACCGGGAATGTCCTCTGTTCGATTCCGGAAAAAAGCTGAAGGATTTTACTGCCGAGGAATGGCGGGATCTGTGCTACGGTCCCCAGGAGCCTCTGGAAATGACGATGGTCAACAATAAGGTTGGCACGGTATCCAAGCTGAAATATGAAGGGGTAATCCCCAGGTTTAATCGGCTGTACCTGAACCGGGATTTGAGCCGGCAAAAACAGGCTGTGCAGGATGAAGTAATGACCTTTATCCGCACAGGTCCCTGCCCGACCTGCGGCGGTATCGGCCTGAATCCCAAGGCCCTTGCCAGCAGAATCAATGGATATAATATTGCCGATTATTACAATATGCAGATCAGCGAACTGCTGCCGGTTTTGCGGCAAATTACTGTCCCGGTGGGGGCCTCCATTGCCAATCAGATTGGGGAATGTCTGCAGAACATGATTTCTGTGGGGCTGGGGTATCTCAGTCTTGCCCGACGGACGGATACGTTGTCCGGAGGAGAAAGCCAGCGCCTGAAGATGGTACGCAATCTGGGAAGCAGCCTGAGCAATATTACCTATATTTTTGACGAACCAACCGCCGGACTGCATCCGGAAGATGCCGGACGGATCGGGAAATTGCTGACAGGAATCCGAGATCATCACAATACAATGCTGGTGGTAGAACACAATCGGGATATGATCGCTATGGCCGATCATGTTATCGAGTTGGGACCGCTGGCAGGAGCGGAAGGCGGCAGGGTCGTCTTTGCGGGTACGGTGGATCAGCTTCGGCATGCAGATACGCTGACTGCCCGATCCATTACGAAACCGATCCCTGTCAATCCCCGTCCCAGGCCCTGGCAGGAAGCATTCCGTGTGGAGCACGCCAATCTGCATAATTTGAAAGATGTGAGCGTGGATATTCCCAAAGGGGTATTAACGGTGGTATCCGGAATGGCAGGATCGGGAAAAAGCAGTCTGATTCTGCATACCTTTGCCCGGCAGTTCCCCCAGGCCATTGTGCTGGACCAGAAGCCCATCGGCGTATCCTCCCGATCCACCCCGGCAACGTACACTGGAGCCATGGATGAGATTCGCAAACTGTTTGCTAAGGCCAATAAGGTAGGCGTCGAGTGGTTCAGTTTTAATTCCAAAGGTGCTTGCCCGGTATGTAAGGGAAAGGGCGAAATTGCGCCGGATGTGGCTTTTGCGGACCCGGTAACAATCCGATGTGAAGAGTGCGGCGGTCACCGGTATAATGCCAAAGCACTCAGCTATACCTACAATGGGAAAAACATTGAGCAGGTTATGGGACTGACCATCCGGGAAGCAGTGGAATTTTTTCCAGAGCAGAAGGTGCACCAACTGCTGCAAAGTCTTTTGGATCAATGTCGCTCAGACGGCTTGCTCCGTACTTAGTTACAATCGCTCTAACTTCTGCCGTGTAACCAGCCTGACTTTTGCTTGCTTCGAGCTATCTCGTTTATCTGAAATTTTCTTGTTTCCAAAAACTGGGCCTGTTCCGGACTAATGG
>USHP01000004.1 GCA_900554625.1 uncultured Eubacteriales bacterium
TATTGGGTAAATTGTCCCATATTTCGGACGGAGTCCAGGTTGTTTAACTAACACGTTTTATTATATACCTCTTTTCCCCTTTGTCAAATCAGCTCGTTCTCTGGCTATTACCGAAATAATCTATGCTGCTTTGTTGCTGCTCCAAAAGGAAGATGGGCTGCTCTCTACCTAAAACAGGTCCAGCATGCTGTCCAGATAGATTGCTTCCCGGACATGAATCTGGTACTCCGGTTTGGTCATGTAGTAGAGAAAAATTTCCAGAATCATGGCACTACCGAGGCCTCGTCCTTCAATTTTGAAATTAGAAAAGCCCATGGGGAGGTATCTGTTCTGGATCTCTTCAACGCCGATAAACCCCGGATTGGTCATGGCTTTGGAGAACCGATAGCCCTCATTGCCACCAGGAGCGGCGCAATGGTAATCTTCGCAGGTTTCTCCCAGATTCTTTCGGCTGACATTCTCATAGCATTTCCTTCTGTCGGTGCAGCCAAACCAACAGCATTCATTGCACAGAAATTCCACCTTGTCCTTCTGGGCATTTGTCAGGGCATTCAGTTTGTCAAAAGCTCTGTTCAGCCGAAAATCCGGGACAACATAGCGGAAATCCTCCCGGTTTGCTTCGTCCACAAGCTCCTGAAAGTCCGTCAGCACCTTTGTGGTGGAGGATACGAAATAGAGGTTGGGGTAATGACCTTTCAGATATTCCAGCAGCAAATCGGAATGGACAATGACGCCATTTCCTCCCGTCTGATTGAACAGGGCGCAGAGGCGGTTGCATTGTTTGTCCGAAAGATGTTCCTCCCGGAGCAGGGAGTTGCTGAAGGTCAGCCGGGCGGAAATGCCGTATTCCTGCATCAACGCCAGCACTTCCTGTGGGTTATTGTCTCCAAAACCCACACGCCCTCCGCCCCAGATGCAGTCCGCCGGTGCGCCGTAGATGGAGCCGATGTCGCACCAGTCGTAGAAATACTCCCTGTGTTCCCGGAAAAGGGGCAGAAAGACGCGGTAGAGCTCATAAAACTCGAACAAGCCGGGAAGATGGTAATGAGCCATGACGTTTGGCATATTTTCCATATTTTGAGCGGTTATGTTCCATCGGTTGTTTCCGCGGCTTCCTCCAAATCAAGCACAGTAATGTGCAGTTCCGCACGAGGCAGATTTGTTTCGGTCAACAGCCAGTTTTCAATTGTATGTTCTTCGTCAGGCAGCAGTGGTTCCCACGCGGACGCACACAGGAGAACATAGTCTCCGCTTTCGGAGGATATGACTCCGCAGCTGCAGTCTGACAATTTTGAAAAGATCTGCTCGGCTTTTCTCGATATTTCCCTGCAATCGATCTGTCTGGCAAGAAGGATTTCCATACTGTCAAACTGCGCCTGCTTCGCGTCCAGCTGGGTCTGTAAATCTTGAATCGTTTTTTCCTGGAGCGCGATGGTAACCGCGTCCGAATTGTCGGCTTGAGAAATACTGTTCTGGGTTACATGGAGCGAGTAGGTTTCGAGGTTATACCTGGGAAGCAGCTCCTCCAAACGGTCGATGACATCCTGTGGGATACGGGAGCCGACAAGAGACACCGATACCCGATGATTCCGCATATCCAGCTCACTTTTTACCACCTGGGTATCGGAAAAGGTAAATGTTTCCCGAAGGTAATTGGAACAGTTCTGCTCCATCACGGTCTGATAGACCTGAAAGCTTCCAATCAGCACACTGGGGATCACCGTCAATACGGTAATGATGGTGATAAGCCGTTTCACCTTTTTCTGGCGTGTCCAGTTTTCAGATTTACGGGAAGGAATCCCCATGAGCTTTGTTACGAAAGCAGTGGAAAGCATGATAAACAGTGTGTTGATGCAGAAAAGATAAAACGCGCCAAAAATGAATCTGGGCTGCATGGTTGCAAGACCATATCCCGCAGTGCACAGCGGAGGCATCAGCGCCGTGGCAATTGCAACACCCGGAATCACATTTCCTTTTTCTCTCCGGGTATTTCCGATGGCACCGGCAATACCGCCCAGTAGCGCAATCAGAACATCCCATAATGTCGGACTGGTTCTGGCAATCATTTCACTGGTGGGCACTTTCAGGGGCGTGAGTGAAAAATAAGCCGTAGAGGCGATGAGACTGATGACCATCTGGGTTCCGAAACTGGTAAACGCCTTTCGGAGCATGGTCAGGTCACTGGTAGCCAGTGAATAACCCATGGTAAGAATGCCGCTCATCAGGGGTGAAATCAGCATGGCACCGATAATCACCGCCGTAGAGTTCATATTCAATCCAATGGAAGCAATCAGAATTGCCATAATGAGAATCCACATATTGGAGCCGCTGATGACGGTGTTTCCCTCCATCATTTCCTTCAGCTCATCATAGCGCATCATATCGGCTTTGACATCAAAAAGACTATGAAAATAGGTGCGAATACCGGATTGCTTTGCATCCAGTGAACGGTTCTCCATATCCTTCATGTTTTTACCCCGCAATCGATGAATCAAAATCTTCCGCATTTCAGCCACTGGCTGATGCCGCGGGAGCTTTTTCATCATATACCCGGAACCATTCTCTGTCAACCAGGCAAGTGAAAAATGTCTTTTCTGTCTGGATTGCAAAAGATTTCTCCCATTCCCCCAAATTGAGGGCAACGAACGCTTTCCATTTATGCCATAGCTTGACACCCAGCGGCCAAGCAGGCCGGTGGGTGCCGTAGGTGGTTCTCTTATTCGTTCATGATCTCCAACATCATTCTGGCTCCCAGGCGGAAGCTGATTTGGAACAGCAAGCATTCTGTCATAGCCTGAAATTCCCGAACACTATCCAGGTACTGTGCGAACTGTTTTCTCTGTGTGTCCGTGAGCGTATCCTGTAGACTTTCTTCATTCCGGCTGATACGCAGAAGTGCTTCCTTGTATTCTTTCGCGGAAGATGTATCATACTCGGATGGCTCAATATTCCCATACCAAAAATCTTCTAAGACGCTCATACCGCAGCCTCCCCATAGATGATTTCATCCCGGACAACTTCTTCGGCTCTGGCTCGGATATTGTTCATCCTCTGCACCCACGCCATCGGATCGGCAGCCTTCAACCTCTCAGTAACGCCCTCTGCGGTTTTCATTTGTGCGATCAGCGTTTCCATACGCGCCTGCGCCTGCTCATTGAGGTCAGCCAGATATGTCCAGAGGGTGCCGGAGAGGATGAGCTGATTGTACCGAATGGGGTGGTGCGTTTCCAGGTAGCGGCGGTGCATTCTGCCCCATTTTCCCATGGGACAGGATTCCCGGGGCAGTTCCAGATTGGGGATGTAATAGTCGCCTGCGAGTGTGTATTCCACCTTCATAATCAGTCCTCCGTAACGCCTGCCGACAGGAAATTGTACCGGTGCTCCGACAGATTTTGCAGTTGAATCTGGGCGTCAAAGCGGCTCTGGGCTTCCATCACCACTTCCGTGAGAATGCCGGGATCATCGTCCCATTCCCGGAGGCCTTCCAGATATCGGTTTCGCCGCTTATCGTCAATGATGAAGGGCATCACATCGTGGCGCAGGCACTCTTTGAAGAGGATTAGCCTGCCGATTCTGCCGTTGCAATCCTCGAAGGGAAAAATCCGTTCAAAGCCCACATGGAAGCGCAGTATGTCCCGGCGCTCTACCTCCGTCAACGCTTCATATTCCGCAATCAGGGCTTTCAGCTTGGAGCTGATCTGATCTGCCGGCAGCATAAAGGGCACTCTGCGGGGGGATTTGGGGCTGCGGTACTGCCCCGGCGCGACCCGTTTCCGGCGGTCATCCACCGTGCCAAAGACGAGCTGGTAATGGAGATCCTTAATGAATTTCGGGGTCAGAGGTTCCTGCGCATGGTCGAGGATGTAGTCAACGCAGACGCAGTGGTTCAGCACTTCCACCCAATCGGATACCTTCATGGGTTCAAAGGACACCGACACCTTGCCTTTCTTGAAGATGGTTTCCACCTGCTGCCTTGTCAGCCGGTTGCTGGCCATACGGCAGGAGCTGTAGGTCAGATTGATCTGGACATAGTCGTACAGCCCGTGATAGCTCTTCTTCTTTTTCTGCCGGAGCAACTTCTGTGCCAATGCCGGGAGTACGGCTGCTCCCGCTTCCATGGGTTCTGCTCTGCCGGGTTTCTTTGCGAACTTTGGGATCAGCCATGCCCCTTCCTGCTGAACAACACCGGCAATTCGTTCTTGTCTGCAAAAACGTCTTACGACCTGGACAGATGTGTTCCACTTCTCGGCTGCTTCTTTAACAGTCATGTATTCCATAAATAATCCTTTCTCAGTCTGGCGGTTTGAAGTGTACCGCGTTACTTTTTGAACACGCGTTACTTTTCGTACCGGAACGCATACCGGAATCACGACGAAACACTATGCACCAACTGATATATAATGGACTTTTATGCGATTTATTTGGACATATTGGACTGATTATTGCATAAATATCAAATGATATTCATTACCAAAGCATGGCATACACGTGGCCCGCGGTTCGATCCCGCGCATCTTTTCCAAAAAGTTCCGATATCTTTTGGTTTCTTAACTTTTTCAATATTTTTTGAATAAAATTCACACTTTGGGACTTTGACCACAACCAGACCACAATGCGCTTCATTCCAGTGAATATTCATGATTTTATTTGGCCGTTCTAACACGCTATATTCAGAGTGAAAACCGGAGAGCCCTCTCAAATGGGCTCCCCGGTTTTTCCTATGCAGCCTCCGCATCTGCGACTCTCTTTGCGAATCGGCCGATTGCATCCTGTCTGACTGACTCCTGCAGGTGAAGGTAGTGTTCTGACATATCACTATCCGCATGTCCTCCCAACCCTAGGATAGTCTCCATGGACACGCCAAGAGCCTGCATCTGTGATGTGTGGCGCCGGTGATCTTTCTGCGGAATTTTTGCATCTCCAGATCAGAAAGAACCGCATCTTCCAATGCTTTTAAATCCACCGTTTCCACAAAACTACCTCCCAAATATGGCACATTCATCGAATTTTCTGCATTTTTGCTTCATTTTAAAACAAGTACCCGAAAATGGCATGACTGACATTATAAAAATCAGTTCCCTGACATATAATTTGTATCCTCTGCCACAATCTGAACCTGCTTTCCCGAGAAGGCAATACCGTACGCCAAGATCCGGACAATTCCCTGGGCAGTCATATCCACATGATACTGCTTTTCTTGGATCTGAGCCAGCGCAGTATAGGCCAGATCCTTCAGTTGTTTCTCCGTACAGTCCTTACCTGCCTTCAGTTCCATCAAGATGCCAGGAAGCTTTTTATTCAGTGGCAGGAGTTGAATATCAAACCGGCCATCCCCGGATTCACGGTTGGATGTAATGCGGTAGCGATTATTCAAAATGGCGCACAACCCCAGAATCAGCCCGTGGTAGAAGGTCTCCCGAGCCGCATCGTGGAAGCTAATCGTCTGAAGTAAAAAGGTTTCCAGTTGCCGTTGGAGGGTAGGCACATCCATGGTATAAACCGCCTCCTGAATGGCGATGGCGGTGGAGGGCAGGATCTTTTCCTGGAACTGAGATAGAATTTCCTTGCTATATACAGCAGCAATTTCCTTGTTTGGCAGAGAAACACTGCACATATAGTCGCTGCCAAACGGCTGGTCAACAGAGTTGAACTTCAGATAGCCGGTTACGAGTAGAAAACTGTAGATAGAAGAGGGGTCATTTTTGATCTGAGGATAAATGACACTGGTATCAATATGGGAAACAAAGGACTCCCCTTTCATCAAAGCTTCCAGCCGATCCATTGTCTCCGGTGTGGCAGCAGACAGAACCTCACTGATGATTTCGTTGTTGCCGGTGGACTGCCAAAAGGCCTTTGGCTTGCAATCATTGCCAAAATAGCTGATTACAGACCAAGGATTGAATATCTCTGTACATCCGAAACGATAACCATCGTACCACTGGCAAATCTCCTCATACTGATCGAAAGCGCCATAATATCGTGCCATCTCCTGGACTTCCTCCGGGGTAAAGCCGAAGTATTCACTGTATCGGTCATCCAGGATGGAATTGATCTTCAAATTGTTTAGCCCGCTGAAAATACTCTCCTTCGCCACCCGCAGAATACCGGTCAGGAATCCATAGGAAAGGTGGGGATTATCCTTCAACCCACCGGAGAACAGCGTACGCATAAAGTCAATGACTTTGTCATAATAGCCCCGGACATGGCCCTGCTGAATGGGCGTGTCATATTCGTCAATGATGATGATCGGAGCCACCCCATGATGTACATGGAGCATCCGGGATAGATTCAGAAATACCATGGACACATCATTTTCGTTGGCACTGCCGTTGATAACGCTGGTAAGATATTCCTTATCGTATTGGCTCAGCAAGTTGCTTTCCAGTAATTCACCATGGCGATTGATCTCAATTTGCAGGATCTTGGAGATCATATCGTAGGTTGCCTCCCAGGTCTCACACTTGATATCCTTGAAGGTAACGTAAATAACCGGGTACTTACCCTGATACTCCTGATACTCAGCTCCACAATTCCAGATTTTCTTATTTCGGAAGTAGGCGGCAGTATCCTCGTTTGTCTTTTCAAAAAACACCCGCAGCATGTCCATATTCAACGTCTTGCCAAAGCGCCGAGGACGTGTGAAAAGAGACACCTGAGGCCGCTCATCAATAAAATCCCGGATCATCAGCGTTTTATCCACATAGTAATATTCACTGGAAGCCTTGCGGTAATCGGAAATACCAATGGGCAGGGGCAGTTTCTTGACTGAAGTCATAATTTGTGCAGCCCCTTGCTTGCGCCGCTTATCCGCGGGCTTTTGTACTTCCTGCGGAATAAGCCAGCGGTTCCCTTCTTTATAAGCTCCTGGCAATCTCCCTTCCATACAAAGGGTGTTGATTCTTCTTTCCGAGATACCCCAGCGCACAGATGCTTCTTTGGTCGTCATCATATTTCCCATACGCATCACCTCCGTATAATCTCTTACGAATAGTATAGCCATTATTCGGAATAAAATCAACAGTATTATTCCGAATAATGGCAGAACATTCGGAATAAAAGAACCAAACATACAGCCTTGTCCAAAACCTCTTTCCAGGGAATATGCTGGCAGTGGTAGTCTATCGTCATGGGATAACTGACGATCTCAAAGCCCTCATTCAGGGAGCCGTCGTACTTGCAATAGGCCCGTTTCTCTCCATTGTTGACCAGCCGGAGAATCTGCCGTGCATTGCTGTCTGGCCAGATGTGCTGACCGCACCGCTGGCAGCAGGTGGTTTCCTTGTGCAGGCAGGAACTACACAGCAAGGAACCATCAAATTCCGTCAAATCTTCCGCCGGATACAGGCTGCCGCAGGTGCTGCAGAGAACAAAATTTTTTAAGGGGATTACCTCCAAAACAAAGATAGCCCGGAGCAGAGCGCTCCGGGCTTCCGGGAGATACTATGTGGTTGAAAAAAGGCGAACTTACAGTCACCTGATTCTTTATGGCGTACCCGCTCTGCCTTCCGCGACTGTTAGCTCCATTGCACCGTAACATCCCGGTACGTTTCCGGATCTGCCGGTTCACTGGTGCCCGTCAAATTCATTGTAGCCCCTTCAATACCATCTGTGTTAATGACTGGGATTGTTGCAGCGATGCAGAGATCTCCGGTAGCCGCGTCAATGTAAGGCATGGCTTTGCTTTTATACTCATCGGATATCGATTGGTTCCACAATTTGATGTACCATTCCTGAGTCCATTCATCTTCTTGTGTAATGTTCTCAGAAACGGAGAACATACCGTTATTCATGAAAAATTCGTGGGTTTTGCTGGTAAGTGCACCGGTGATATAGTCCCGGAAAGATCCCGGTGTATAACCATAGAGTTCCAGAAGTTCCGCATCTGTCACATATTCACCGGTCTTGCGATTCACATTGTACACGGTATAGTAATGCTCGTCAACATATTGCACATACTGACCATCTTCCGTGTAGCCCGAATACGCTCTGTCATAGGCGCATACCAGGATGGAGATGATATCCTCTTTTTCTCCCACGCTGTAGGCCAGGCAGCGCGTGAAGGGTGACTGCTGGGGAAACCCGTCTACCGAAAGCATTTCATACAGCTCCCCATAGATCTCCTCATTGATTTTCTGAATTCCCGGCAGATTCAGATTGATCTGGGGGATGTGGTAATAAAAAGCCTCCTCCTGTGCACTGAAGCCAGTTCGATCAGAATCTGCAAAGGTATCGTCAAAAAACGCATCTGTCACCAATGCCACCTGGGGCCACTGCGCAATTTGGGTGGTTTCCGGGACAGTTGATTCCTCTGGTAGCGCAGGGGCGGCTGCCTTGGGAAACGCAAATATCCCCACGATTGCCAAAGCAAGGATCAGCAACATCGGAAGCAACCATTTCCGCTTCCGGATCCTGGCGCTGTCACATTTGGGGCAAAGGCCGCTTCTGGGATCCAGCCTGCGACCGCATTGCCCACAGAAATTTCTCATGTTTCCTCACTCCTTTTCCGCTTTCCGGAACATACAGCCATTGCGCAAAAGTCTCCTTCGTCAGTGCGTCTGGAATCGGGTGACAGCGCCAGCAAAGGGATCTGAGTCATAGTCTTCGTAGTTTCGCATCATCTGTTCCCACTGTTCCAAGGTTCCGCCATAGAAAACAAAGTCCAGATGGCAATCTTGAAAAGCGCCTGACTCAATGGTTGTCATGCTCTCCGGAATGCGGACTGTTTTCAAACTGCTGCAGTTAAAGAAAGTGCTCCAGGAAAGTGACTCCACGCCTTGGGGAATGGTAATTTCTGTCAAAGCGGTACATTCGGAGAAAGCGCCGGAGCCAATGGTTTTCAGCGACATCGGCAGACGGACTTTCGTCAACTCCCGGCATTTGAAAAATGCCGCATCAAAGATCCATTCCACGCCCTCCGGAACCGTATATGTTCCTGTCAGCACCGGTGGTGCGGTAATCAGGTACTGTTTCTTTTTATCAAAAAGGACGCCGGAATCGTCGTTGCTGTAAGCAGGATTCTCCGGGTCTACCCAAATGCCCTCCAGTGTATCGATAAAACCAAACGCATGATAGCCAATTTCCGTCACGCTGGCAGGGATGAACACGTTGTTGAGGGAGGTCATACAAAACGCACTTTCACCAATTCGGGTAATATCCCCTTCAAAAATGACCTCAGTCACTGGTATATCCAAAGGAAGCCATGGCGGAGTGTCGCCATCGGGATAGTCGTTCATTTTTCCGCTGCCGGAGATGAGCAGCGTGCCCGCACTGTCCAGGGTCCAGGTCATGGTCTCTCCACACTCACCGGAGTAGACCACCACAGCAGAAGCTTTGGTGACAGGCTCAGGCATGCCCGCTTCCGGATTCGGAATTGACATCTCTCCGGTATTCTCTGCCGCCCGAGAAGGGGCTGTGCCACACCAATACACAATTCCCCCGGTCAAAACAGCCAGCAGGCAAATCGACACCAGGATGGCACCGGCAGTTTTACCATGTTTTGGCACTGCTGTGCCACATTGGGGGCAGAATCGCATCCCTTTTTTCAGACGCATTTTACAGTTTGCGCATTTCACGGTATCTCTTCTTTCTTCATCCGCTCATCCAAGGTGCAGCCTGAGGGCCGCTGCAGCTCACAGACGCTTTCCGCATTCGGTGCAAAACAGCACATCATCGGCCAGCTCTGCGCTGCAGCTGGGGCAGCGCCGGGGAATATGCAGGTCCTGTACAAGAATTGTCTGCGCAGCAGAAGGTGCATCTGCAAGGGCTTCACCGCACTGCGTGCAAAACATATCACCCGGATTTGTCTGTGCGCCGCAGTGAGAACATGTTCTCACTGTTTGTGCTTTCGGCGTGGCCTTGGGAATGGAGGTTCCGCAGCTGCTGCAGAAATTGGCTCCTTCCGGCACTTCTGCCTGACAGTTGGGACACAGTCTCGGTGCAGTTTCCGGAGATTCCGGCTTTACCAGCTGTGTGCCGCATTCGGTGCAGAAATTCAGTCCCTTTTCCATTTTGGCACCGCAGTTTTCGCAGACCACATATCCTGCAGGCACCTCCATCCGGGCGCCGCAGCTGCTGCAGAATGCAGTATTCTGGGGAACCTCCGCACCGCATGCCTTGCAGAGGGTCATTCCTTTGCAGGCTCTGATCTGATTGCGGAAATCGTCAATGCAGGCTTCCGCCTGGAGGACCTTGGCGATGGCATCAGCAAATTCTGGCTCCGGATCTTCCCGGTGCGCATCGGCATATGCCTTTCCGATTTTGAGATGGAGAATCTGGATCTTTTTTTCCTGCTCGGCAATCAGGCCCTGCAGTCTACTGATGTCCGAGTGCATCTTTGCCTGCTGGGTAATCTGGTTAGTGACAGATGCTGTTTTTTTGCCGAAGTAATCGAGCAGTGGCATAGAATACTCCTCCTATGTTTTTGGATGTTGTTTCCCGTTATATCTTGCAAATCCATCTTACGTCATGGCACAGTATCTCAAAGCGCTGCATCCCGGCGGCATTCTGCTGGAAAGCAAGAATATTACCAATGATGCAATTATAATATCACACGGAATGGATATCAAGGCCGCACCAGAAACTTTGGATAATATTTTTATTGCGCCTAAAATAGGATCTGCGCATCCTTTCTGCCTGTTACAGAAAGAAATTTGGAGGACTGTCTTGAAATAACATGCACATCCAATTCAAGTTGGCCTGCGGTGTCCTTGACGAAAACAGACTATTGCACTTTATGAAAATAAATAGTATCGCCGCCAGTGCTCTCAATAATCAACGTATCGCCATCTCTTTTAAAATTTAAAGAGATAGTACCCAGAGTACTTTCCGGAAAAAGAATCTACACTGTAGCTGTAGGATGTCCATGTAAAGGTTCCATCCCGGAAAAACTCCACATTCGCTGACTCAGAGTATCCATTTCTCGCTTCCCATTGTCCCACGACCTTGTTGGAGCCGGAGCCCAAAGTCAGAATCAGAACAACCGCCAGCACAATGACAGATACCGTAATCACAGCCGACATCCACTGGCTTTTTTCCACTACCTTTTTGGATGTGGTTTTGACCATGGGCTTTCTGGGATTGGTGCCGCACATGATTCCACAGTTGGGGCAGAATTTTTCGCCCCTCAGTTTTGTTCCGCAATTTCCGCAGTATGCCATAATGGATTCCTCCTTTTCTGTTTCCCAATTCTCTTGGTTACTTGAAGTATAGCAAGCAACACTCCCAAGTTTAGCACCTAAAGTTTCTTCCGGATTCTTGAGTAAATCAACTCAGTTCCAAGGAAGAACATATGGCAATCCTTCAGACCAATAGCATCACCGCTTTGGAGCAGCGTGGATGCAGTAATGGGTCTGCCGTTGAGGAATACAGCAGTTTGACCACAGCTGGACAAAAAATACTGCCCGTTTATGTTGGCGAGTTTAGCGATTCTTTCCTCCAGAGAAAATCCCTGAATGATGAGTTCACAGTGCTTCCCGGACCCAATGGTAATATTGCGATCATTCAGCATAAAGCGCATCCATTCTCCCGGAATGAAGGCAGTGACAAAGAGCATGGTCACATCAAGATCATTGTGGGCAGGCCCTCTTACCTGCAGAATATCCCCATTCTCCAAAAATACCGGCTGCCGGATGCCAGTGAGGGGCCGGGGAATTCGTACACCGTTGCGGAAGGTGCCATTTTTGTTCCCGGGATTGTCCACATAGAACCACTGGCCCTCAATATTGCGCAGCTGTCCGTGCTCCCGGCTGACAATGCCGGAGACAAGACATATCTCATTTTCTCTCCTATCTGCCGCAGATCTGCCCAGAAACCAAGCGGCATGCGCATCCAGAGAATAGGAAAAGACCTGTTTGTTTTCCAGGACAATCAATTCTGCCATAATCTGTTTTACTCCTTTCGTTTTTACAGGTCGTCAATCAGATATTCGCTGTCTGCCAGATCCAGCTGAATCAGAATATGTTTTACAAACTGGCTGAGGTCTTCCAGAATCTCCGCTCCTTCCACATCGCCGCCATCAGATACCAGTTTGGCCTCGTTGATTGCCCATTGGATGGAAGCCTCAATGGGATTTTTGCTGTACAGAGGTTCCATCTGGGCCAGCCGCAGCATTTCATTGATGGCAGAATCGTCCATATTCAGATGCAGGCCCAGGGAAATGATCTTATTGCGCTGGGGAAACCATTTTTTGTTCCGCACCTCGGAAACGCAATGCCGGAGAGAAGAGGGCCATCGGCCCTCGGAAGCCAGCTGATGAAAGCTGGCTTTTCTTCCTGTGTCATCCGGATTTTCGGAACGGAGATTGATGGCCAGAAAAGCAATGATATACTTGTATAGACGCAAATAACTCTGCCGGTAAACAGGTACATGCTTTTTGGCAAATTGCACCATTTCGTCTAAATCTTTCAGAGATGAGAATTGCTCGGCAATGGCCTGGGTGGCATAAGTAGCGGCGACTGTGGCATCCACTTCGACCAGTTCCTGCCGAACAATCTCCAAAAGTCGAAGATATGTGGCATAGGAATGATCCAGTTCCCTGGATTGCAGGACAAACATACAGACACTGTCTTCCAGGGATTTGACGTAAAGCTGCGGACATCTTCCATAACGCTTCAAAAAAGCATTCATTTCTTCAAGGTGATATCCTGCCGCAAAACCAATGCGAAGGTACATATCCCGGCTTTGCGGCAAAGACCCATTACGCCATTTCCGCACAGCCGGCTCGCTGACCCGGCAAAGCTGGGCAAACTGCTTGCAGGTATAACCGGTATCAGAGAGAATCTGATTGATTTTTTCTTTCCACAAATTCCGCTGGCTCTGGAGCTGGGGCAAAATCTCCTTCTTCAGCTCTTCAATGGAATCGCAGTGTTCAATCATCCCGGAGAAAACTTCCGTGGAATAACGGCACATAGTAAACACCTCATTCAGAAAATGCAACAAGCAGGCAAGTAATGTTGTCCAAACCGCCATGATTTTTGGCTTTCTGCACCAATGCAGTGGCTTTCGTTTGTATATCTTGCTGCTTGTCCAGGATTTCGATGATTTCCTGTTCCGGACACATATCATACAATCCGTCACTGCACAAAAGCACGGTATCTCCGGGAGCAGCCGTATACCAGGAACTTTCCTGTGGAAACAAATGATGTGCGGTCAGATCTTGGCCGATATAACGGGTTAACTTGTGGCGATCCTGCTCAAAATTCGAAGCATTTGACTGGAATATACCCAAATCTAATTTCATCTGGGCCAGCGTGTGGTCATGGGTCAAAAGCACCAGCTGCCCCTGGTGGTATAGATAAGCGCGGCTATCTCCCAGATGAAAAACCTTAAATTTCATCCCATCGGTACATAAAGCAGTTCCTGTAGTTCCACAGACCCAGTATAACTGGCGCAGTTCCAGAATACGGTTATTGGCCTGCTGAAATGCAGCAGTAACCGATGAATCCACCGCTTCCTCGCCAGTTATATTCTCCAGAGACGCCGCAAAGACCTGGGCCGCTGCTTCTGATGCGACCTCTCCAGCCTCACCGCCGCCGATGCCATCAAACACAGCCATAAGCTGCCACACCCCCGGCGGTGCGGAGAAATTATATGCGGCGCAGGGTGCGGAAGCATCCTTCCAGTGACCATTCAGGAGATAATTGTCCTCGTTATTGGCACGAACATGGCCCTGGTCACTGAACACACTGGAGGTTATGTGGAAATTACGATTTTTGATCAGCAACATAGAAAACGCCTTTCCGGTTATCACCAAGGGAAAAGTAGAAGTAACTCGTGGTACACGTTCCAGAATACCATGGCAAATGCACCGGTTTAACAGGTAAAGTTTCGTTGCTGTTGAATCGTACAGATTCCTTAAGCCCAGAGTGTCCCTCTGGGCCTGTTTTGTGATAGTAACGATATTAGTTCATACGAATCCACATTGCGGGCCGAATGGTGCCAGTGGAGGAAATTACAGAACCATCACTGAAGTTAATGGAACCATCTCCACTGATGCTGGCAGCATCTTTGGATGAAGAACCGGGCGTTCTCAGCCACCACCAGCTTCCGCCAGTGACTTTGTCAATATAAGCGCCCTGATTGGCGGTATATGCTGTGGGCAAGCACACTCTTTGATCGTCCTGAGGAAAATATTTCAGAACTTCCGGAACGCTCAGCAGGAATACTTTATCCTCAGTATCCCCGCCGGGATTTGTGCCATAGCTGGGGTTGGGATCTGCGGTTACCGCAGTGGTCAATATCTTTTTCTGTTCCGGCGGTGTGAAAGCGCTCACATAGAAATTGCTGTTCAGCCATCGCCGTAGGGAACTCTTTTCCCAGGTTGTGTCTTCATATTGGGTGCTGTATTGCATGCAATCCATGGCATTTTCCGAAAGAAGGAAACAGCGATTGTCTTTGATCTCCAGAATCTTCCACCGAATCGGCTCCGGTCCGTTATCCTGGTTGCCGTCCTGCTCGTAGGAGCCAAATTCCAGAACATCCCCGATGTTCCCCCATGTTTCCGTTATCCCTATGGGCTGGGATTCTGCTGCCTTCCGGCCTCCGGACTTTCCATAGATCAGAAGCCCCAGGCATAGGAGCACCGCAAGGGGCAGCAAGAACCATCCCCGGCGCTTTTGGGAAGGTGCTGCTGGGGGCGTTTCCTTCCGGACGGCGCATTGGGGATTGGTGCATTTTCCTTTATCGTCCAGCCTGGCGCCGCATTTTCCGCAGAAAGCCGCGCTGCGCTGCAGCGGGACATACTCAGGCGGCAGCACAGAAGCAGGAGCGGCAACACCTTCTGACACTTGATTCAGCGCATTCAGAAATGCCTGCGCCGTCTGATAGCGGTCCTGGGGACGATAAGCGCAGGCTTTCCGGATCACGCTTGCCAGCACGCTGCTGGCATTCCTGGGATCTGGCAGCGCTGCGCCCCGAAGCCTGGGCAGGATCTCCGCATCCGTAACGTACCGGGAAGATGCAAAGGGCAAAAGTCCGCCATTGCTCAGTTCGTACAGGACCAGGCCCAGGCTGTAAATGTCTACCCGGCTGTCATAGGTTCCGGAAATTTGCTCCGGGGCCAGATACTGGAGGGTACCGACGCTGGTGCTGGCATGGGACGTCGGCGTATTGCTGAGGATCCGGGAGATGCCGAAATCGCCGAGCTTGTAGTTTCCATCCTCGTTAAAAAAGATGTTTTCCGGCTTGATATCCCGGTGAATAATGTGCTTGCTGTGACACAGAATCAGGGCGCTGCAGATGTCTTTTCCGATTTTCAGAATTTCGGCTTCCTGGAATCCGGTCAGATCTCTGCGGTTGATTTCACTGCGCAGATCACGAAGCAATTCCATGCGGACCAACATATCGCAGCCGCAAAAACCGCCATCTTCCCAGTTGACAAAGGTATGGTCCAGATAGTCAACAATATTGGTTCGTCCCCGCAGGGCGTTCATCATCAGGACTTCCTGTTCGGCCTGGGCTTTGCACGTTTCACAAGCGGCATCATACTCCCGTTTTAAGGAAGGGGAGAATTCATCCGGCAGACACCTTGTCTGGGTCAGATTCACGACTTTGAGAGCGCTCTCTACAGACTGTGCATCCGAATGTACCAGGCGGAAAACAGCGGTTTTTCCGCCGGAGCCAAGGCCGATTCTTTCCTGAATTTGCCAATGTTCAAAGACCTTTCCATATTGTTGACACCGGGATTCCATCGACATAAAACGCCCTCCTTTCCTGCGCTATTAACCGTATTATGGCGCAGAAAGATGGAGTTTGTCAATCCTATTTTCATCAGATGAAAAGCAGTTTCTATGGTGTGCCTGCAAGTTTCCCAATGCCGCCATGAAAAACCAAAAAGGCAGAAAACTTTGCCTGATAAGACGCCAATCCTCCTGCGCTATACTGAAGACAACCCGACAAGGAAAAAGAAAATGGCAGGAGGTTCTCATTATGGAAAGTACACAATTACAGGCATATTTGGAACAGGTTCTCACTCTGGAAACACAGTATCAGACAGCCAGACAGGCGTATCAGGTCTGTGCTAATAAGATTGCGGGGCTGGGGCATCCCGGACTGCTGGAGGAACCCCAGAAGCCTGCAGAAGAGGGCGGCGGATTTTACTCCGGTTTGCTTATGGGAATTATTGGATTTGCTGTATGCGCGGTTATCTCACTGATTTTGAGCAGCCTGCGCAATTACGCCGGTGATGGTTGGATCTTGGGAATTCTATCGATCCTGAGCCCACTTTTGGCACCGCTTCCCATTATTGCAGGCTTCCTCTGGCTGGGTTACTGTGTAATCACGGGAGTAGGGCTCTCCGCTGAGCAGGCAGAAAAGAACAAAAGAAACAAGCGTAACTATGAGCAGGCATTGCAGCGGTACTATTTTCAAAAATCGCAGGATGAGGAACGGCTGAAGAACGAGCTAAGGATTCTGCCGGATTTGAAACGGAATGCAGAACTTCTTCGCCAGCGGGCGCAGAAAAACAAGGAAATTCTGGATCAGTATTATGGCCTGAATGTCCTCGCTCCCAAATACCGCAGCCTAATATGCGTAGCAACCTTTCTGGAATATCTGGAAACAGAACGCTGCTACAAACTGACAGGTCACGAAGGGTGTTACAATCTGTTTGAAGCTGAATTGCGCCAGGGCATCATTATTGCGCAGCTGACAAATATTTCCCAGCAGCTCGAACAGATTCGCGCAAACCAGGAGCGGGCCGCAGATGCTTTGGAGTGCATCCAGCGCACTTGCTCTCATTTGACGGAAGGAATCCAAAATCTCAATGAAAAAATGGATATGGCTCTGGAAAATCAGCGGATCCAGACTTACTATGCAGAGCAGGCTGCCCAGGAGCAGCGGTTCCTGAATGACTATGTGGTGATGCGGGACATTTTGTGGTAAAAACATACCTGCAATGTCTGACAGCGAAAACCGATCCGCAAAGATATCTGGGCAGATTCACAGTTTCTCCTACCACCAAAAGTTTCCTGGTGTATGCTTGATATCTCGGATGCAGCGGGTTATAATTGAAAAAAGCAGGAGAAATACAGAATAACGGGAAAATGGATATCATCCTTCTTTCCCCAAGCCCCAAAAACCAGGTTCACGGTGGGTATCGGTGAAACAGGAGAGCACCCAACCGAAACACAGAAATGAGAGGGAGAGAACATGGAATTTTTGAATGCTTTTGGAAGGAAAACAGCGGATGCCACTGCCAAGCTCACCCAGCAGGCGAAGGTCCTTGCGGAGACAACCCGCCTCCAAGGGCTCATCACCGAGGAAAAGCAAAAAATGGTGGAACAGTATACGCAGATTGGCAAGCTGTACGCGGCCAATCACCGGACTGACTACGAAGAAACATTTGCCGATATGATGATCAGTATTGCTCACTCCGAGGACAGCATCGCTGGATACAAGAAGCAGATCCAGGAAGTCAAGGGCGTAGTGGTCTGCGAGAAGTGTGGTGAAGAAGTATCCAAAGATGCCGCTTTTTGCCGGTGCTGCGGCGCTCCGGTTATGGATCCAGAGAAGTATGTCAGATGCGCCCATTGCGGAGCCCCTATGGAAAAGCACATGAAGTTCTGCACAGTCTGCGGAAATCCCCGGAAATCCGGGAATGCAGCCAAACGTACCTGCCACAAGTGTGATGCAGAAGCACCGGAAAACGCCGCTTTTTGCTCTGTCTGCGGCAATGCACTCACAAAAGAGGAGCCTGCTGCTGGAGAAGGACAGCTGCTTCATGCCGGGGGCGAATTCCCGGATCTGTCTACCGAGGAAACCGTCCCGACCCCTCCCCATCGCCTCAAAATCTGTCCGGACTGTGGTGCGGAATTGGCGGATGATGTACTGTTCTGTATGTAATGCAGCAGGTATCTGTAATCTGCAGTGAAGGGTTACAAGTATATCACCTATCAGCGATTCCATATCAGGCGGCGGAGAATACGCTGCACCCACCGCCCTTCGGCTTCAAATGCCAGACAGAAAAGGAGTGACATATATGGCGAAATTTTGCGGGAAATGCGGTGCAAGTCTGGATGTGGAAACGGGTATGTGCCCGGTTTGTCAGCGGGAGGATATTTTTACCCGACAGAAAAACAGCAGAACACACCCACAGGCAAGTAAGCGCCGCTCTCTGCGCACAGTGGTTTTCTGTATCCTGATTTTCCTGATCGCGGCAGCGCTGGCCTTGCTGGCGCTGGGTCATACAAAGCCGCTCCCGGAGGAACCTGTGCAGACAGCACCGGCTGCCACCCAGCCGGTACAGCAGGAGCAGATTCCCCCACAGATCCAGGCCATCGTCACAGATGAATATTTTGACAATTCCTATGTCAGCCCGGGCCTGTCGGCATCGGTGCAGAAAAGCCTCACCGGCAATACTTACTGCTATCACATACCCAGAGTCAATCTGGATGCTCCCGACATTGCCCGAACCAACCGGCAAATATATGAGGATCTGTACTATGGCGTCATGATGCCCTATGTGTATTCCATGGCAGAGCCCCATCTGAAGCAGATGGCCTATACCTATGGCGAAAAGGGGGATATTCTGTCCATTCTCGTTTGTGCGTATGACCTTACTGCAGAAACCTACCACGATAACCGCCAATACTGGTTGTACAACATATCCAAAACCACCGGCGCCCTTGTGTCCGACAAGGAAGTTGCCAGGGCATTTGGGATTTTTCCGGAAGAATATGATTCCCTGGTGGAGCAAGCGGCAGAAAAAAAGTCCTGGGAGCTGTACGCGGGCAGCGGCGCAGCGGTTGCCCCCAGCAAGGAGGATGCGGCCTATCGGCAGTGTCTGGAGGAAACCTTGTTTCAGAACTGTTTCGCACCTTACATTGACGAAAAAAGCGGCGATCTTTGCCTTGCGGGGATTATTTTTACTGTTGACGGAGACGGTGAGGATCAATTCACCATGAATCTGACCGGAACCGCAGAACCTGTGGATCCGGAGCAGCAGCGGGACATCACCCAGCGTTGGGGAGAATCCCAGACATTCTGGAATGAGATACGGGTTGCGGATTTTTACGAAATCCGGGATCTTCTGGGTGTTCCCGCAGGGCACAATATGACTGTTTATACCGGCACACCATACTATCGGGACGGCTGCCCCCAGTGGATCCGGCGGCTGGATGTGGTTATGGATGGGAATCTGGTGGCGGGCGCCTGCGTAGGCACGGATCCTTGCCGGCTGGGCAGCGAAATTGAAATGTACAATCCCCAGAGCAGTACGCCTTTTACCTATTATGAAGACGGAATAGAGCCCATGTGGTCCATTGAAGGCGTCTGGATATTGAACGAAGAAGAGAACCGGCCCGCATTCCGGAAACTGACCTTTGGAAGTGACGGCTATGCAGATGTCATCCATGCCGACGGCACCGCCGAAACACTGCCCTACCGTACAGACAGCATCAATACCACCCTGTACCTCGGCTCGGAGAAATACCTGTACAGCGTATGGTCCGGAACCGGAAACTTGTATCTGTTCCCCAATGGGCAAAAGAGCGATCCAATCGTATATACGATGCAGTACTGAGGAGCGCCGCAAAGATCGGGAGGCGGAAATATGAAGTGTCAGTATTGTAAGGCCGAACTGTCAAAGGGCATGAACTACTGCCCCAGATGCGGCACAATGGATGATTATGCTGAGACAAACCGCCCCTCTTGGGAAAGCACGGAGAATATGGTGCAGAACATTTTCTTCGACGGCAAATTCACCAGTATTGGATGCTTCGTTTTCTGGCTTGCGGAGGCTGCAAATATTACGATTCCTGCCAGCGTATCCGAACTCGGACTATGAGGATGCCATTCTGATTGCAGCACCTATGAACTTACCTGGAGCCTATACCGGCCCGAAAAGCGTGACCGTTATCGAACACGGGGTGTTTATGTGCTGTCCAAACGAACCGTGGCAGTCCATATGGAAAGGAATACAGAAAACAGCTATAAAAACGCCCCAGTGGGGACTGATGAAGGAACGGGAGACCTATGTCAAAGAACAAACTGATATGTAAAAATTGCGGCAGGGAATACTCTGGAAATGCAAAATTTTGTGCTGCCTGCGGCAGCAGGCTGGTTGCCCGGAAATCTGCGAACAGAAAAACAGTGTATTTTGTCCTGGGGATTTCCCTTTCGCTGATTCTTACTGGAGTGCTATTGGCCGGAGTGTTTTTCGACTGGAATAACATCGCGCAGATGGTTCCCGGAAAT
>USHP01000005.1 GCA_900554625.1 uncultured Eubacteriales bacterium
TGAATGCGGAAATCGTCATCTGTTTATCCATAAGTTTATTATATCACACTTGGCGGTATATGGCACTTTTTTCTGTGCGGTATTGCCTAAGAAATAGTATGAATTGTGTGTCAAGAGCAATCATAGCCAAAACCGACACATCGGGATTTGCGCTCTGCAAGCCAAAAGGAGCCAGCTTGTGAATACAGTACAATGAACCGCTTTTACAGGGAACAAATTTGATCCGGAGAGGATAGATGAAAATGATAAATAAACTGCATTTGGCAATGATTAAGCTGTATCGTGGTGACGCAAAACGAATCCAGCACTTTTGTAAGGTTCACAGCTATGCAAAGCTGATTGCTGAAACGGAAGGTGTCGATCCGAAAACGCTGTTCATTCTGGAATCCGCCGCCCTGACCCACGATATTGGCATCCAAACCTGTGAGGAGAAGTATGGGAATTGCAATGGCAAGCTACAGGAAAAAGAGGGGCCTGCCATCGCGAAAAAACTGCTTGGAGAATTGGGTTTTGCGGAGGATGTATCTGAGAGAGTTCAATATCTGATTGCACACCATCATACATACGATCATATTGATGGAATTGATTATCAAATTCTTGTTGAAGCCGATTTCCTTGTCAATATTATGGAGGATAATTTGCCCGATAAGGCTGCTCTGAGTGCCTATCAGAATGTCTTCAGAACAGCGTGCGGCAAGAAGATGTGTAAAGAAATGTTTGCGCTTAAGGAAGAATAAACGAATACTCCCTATTACATAGCCGATTGCTGCTCCATCATAATGGAAAGCATGGTGTCCTCATTCAGTTCTCCGTTCTGGCTCAGTTTTTTCATCCGCTGCGCCTGGGACGGTGATGGGGTGGCCTGTTCGCTGCTCATGGTTTCCACCAGCAGCTCCTGTTCCTGCTCTGAAAGAGCGGCAAGCTGATAGGCTGGGGTCAGGGCAATTTTCTTTTCGTCCACCATCTGCATCAGCGGCGGAGTGAGATTGTTCAGAGAAATGTAGTTGCGCACGGTGTCGCCGCTGACCCCATCCCTTTCTCCAATGAGATCATTACTTCGGAACTTTGCCGAACCGTTCGGCGAAGTTAAATCGGTCCTTGCGCCCTGCCGTTTGATGGCATCCATTTTCATCTTGTATGCCCTGGCCCGTTCCGAGGGAAGAATGTCCTCCCGCTGGATGTTGCTGTCTACAAGCTGGATGACGGCTTCATCATCATTCAGGTTCAGAACGATCACGGGCATAGAATCTTGCCCAGCTTGTTCGCAGGCATATTTGCGTCTGTGACCGGCGATCAGCTCATAGCCGCCTTCTGCGCGGGGACGGGCAATGGCAGGGACAAGCACACCATTCTGGCTGACACTTTCTTTCAGCTCCTGCATGGCGGGATCGTCCCGCACGGCGAAAGGATTTTGCGGATGTGGGTGAAGCTGGGATAGCGGCACACGGAGAACGGAGCCAATCTTTTCCGGCGCTTTTTTAGGCATGGCATTGCCTCCTTTCAAAGATTATGGGCATAGAAAAAGGGCATTCCCGTAGTGTGGAAATGCCCTTAATCTTGGATAAGGGAAGCCTTATCCGGGGGATATGAATTTGTCGTTAATTTAACACCTCCAAAAAATTGCCTTCATTCCGCTTGATTTTTCGGGTTGTAAAAGGACGAAGAATCAGGGTGCAGAATCCCAAAAACCGTTGGCTTAACAGTGATAAGGAACTAATCACTTATCAACTGTTAGCTGACGGTTTCCGGGGTGCATGCGGACAAATCCCGTCTGATTTCCAGAAGGAAGTCAGACGGGATTCTTTATATCCTCCATCAAAATATAATTTCATTGAAATGGCATAAAGAAAGTTTTACAAACATTAAACCAAATGATGGTCGAGGACTTTACGTTCTGCGTGTAAAATTATAACTGTCCAAAAGGAAAAATGAATTAGCAAACCGAGGAGGTAATACTATGTCAACAATCAACAAGCAGTCCGCTAATCAGTCCCAGAAGCTGATGGTGTTCGTGCTGACTATGGCCCTGTACGGCCTTGCAACTCTTTTCACCGAACTGATCCCCAAATTCCAGGTTGGAATCGTGGAATTCTCTGTTGAATACTTCCTGTTCATCCCGTTGACCCTCGCCATGCTGTTTGACCCCATGTCTGCCGCATTGGGTGCTGCTACCGGCGAATTGGTGTTCAGTGAGATTATGCTGGGACAGTTTGGTGGTTTGGGAGAACTGGAGAAGTTCATTACCGTCACCATTGGTGTCTACATTGCAGGCCGCCTGATATCCGATCCTCAGAACCGAAAGCTGGTTGGCATTGCGGCATTTGGCGGTACTGCGATTCAGCTGCTGCTGGGAACGATCGTGGATATCCTCAAGGTGCAGTTTGCCATTGAAGACTTTGAGTCTGTGGCAGGTCTGCCCGAAAGCGTTTTCGCCACCGAAGGCTTCGCATTCGTGAATGATCTGCTGTTCTCCGGCATTCTGTTCTGCCTGCTGCCCACTCTGTTCCTGGTGCCCAAGCTCTACGGTAAGATCGAACCCCTGCTGGGTATGCAGCCCAGAACGAAAAATACAGCTCTGGATCCGATCGGTTTGAAAGCGGTTATTGGCTGTGCTGTGGCCTTCGCTGTCGCCATTGGTGCTGAGTTCATGGCGGAAAGCGGCTTGAGCCTCATCGATTGGGAAGCGGACTGGGCAGAAAGCTCCACGGCAATGGCCATCGGAATGGTAGTCGCTGCTGTCCTCGCTGTTGCAGTTGTGCTGATTATGAGAGCCCGCTCTGAAAAAAACTCCGTGGAAAAAGGTGTGTAAGCATGATGAATGTGATAGAAATAGATCATCTGACCTATTCCTATCCGGGCGCTGAGCAACCTACGTTGAAAGGCATCACTGTCAAGATCAAAAAAGGGGACTTTCTCGCAATCGTTGGCAACAACGGCTGCGGGAAGTCCACTTTTTGTAAAACCCTCAACGGGCTGATCCCACAGTTTATCAGCGGTGACTTTCAGGGAAGCGTTCGTGCCTGCGATTTGGATACCCGGGAAACGGATGTAGGCACACTGGCTCGGAAGGTCGGGTATGTCTATCAGGATTTTGAAAATCAGATCATTCGCCCCACGGTTTTGGATGACGCTTCGTATGCCTGCCTGAACTACGCTATGCCAGACTACCGGGAACGTGGTCTGCAGGCATTGGAGCAGTGCGGACTGAAGGGAAAACAGGATGATTTTATCTGGCAGCTGTCCGGTGGGCAAACCCATCTGCTGGCATTGGCCGGTGCGGTTTCTCTGCAGCCGGAAGTTCTGATTCTGGATGAGCCGATTGCTCAACTGGACCCCAAGCACGCGGATCAAATCTATGCGGTTCTACGGGAACTGAACGAGAACTACGGCAAGACCATCATCGTCATCGAGCATCACACCGAATATATTGCAGACTTCTGCAAGCATGTGATGCTGATGAAGGACGGTATGGTGCAATGGGTACTGCCCACAGGCGAAGCCCTCCAGCGGGTGGAGGAGCTGCAAAGCTGCAATATCTTTCCTCCGCAGGTGACCATTGCAGCCCATCGGATGCAACAAGCCGGAGGTCTCCCCGGAACCATTGCGCTTCCGATCACAGTGGAAGAAGGAAAAGCGATCTTTGCTCCAAAAGTCCTTCCCGCTGAGGAAAAAGCCGCTTCCCTCTCCCCAAAAGGAGAAACGGTCGCCGCACTCCGGGATGTGTCTGTTTCCTATCGGAGCGTCAAGGGTGCGCCTCACACGGTGTTTTCGAGGCTGAATCTGGAGATCCACAAAGGAGACAAGGTAGCGCTGATTGGCTCTAACGGTGCGGGAAAATCCACGATGATGAAGCTTCTGGTGGGATTGCTGAAGCCTTCCTCCGGCGATATCCTGCTGAACGAAAAAAGCATTCGGGATTTGAAGCCGGAAGCGCTGTCCCGGCAAATCTCGATGGTTTACCAGAATCCGGAGGATATGTTTATCAAGGACTCCATTGGCGGAGATATTGCCTATGCCATGGAGGTGCGCCGCGTACCCGACAGTGCGAAGCGTACAGACGAGCTGCTGGAGCGCTTCCGGCTGAAGGAGCTGAAAAACCGGGATGGGCGCCTTCTTTCCGGCGGCCAGATGCGCCGGGCAAGCCTTGCCATTGGCGTTGCATTGAATCCCGGTATTTTGCTTCTGGATGAGCCAACCGCAAATCTGGATATCGCCACACGAAAAGAGATCATGCGTACCTTGGAGGATATGAAAGCAATCACAGAAACCGTGGTGATTGCCACCCACGACATGCAGCTTGTCTGCGAGTGGGCAGAACGAATCATTGTTCTGTGGAACGGGCAGGTAGTGGCAGACGGAAGACGGAATGAAATATTCGGAAATCGTGATATTGTGGAAAAAGTCGGCATCCGTCCTCCGGAGATCTTCTCCCTGGGTCAGGCAATTGATCCAGATGCCCTGTGCTATACCATTGACGCGTTTCTGAATTCATTTGAAGGGAGGTTCCCAAACAATGAAAACAGTTGAGAAACTGTCTGAAAACATTTTAGATAAACTGTCCATCGATTTTCTGCGCAATCAGGTGCTGAAGAACGCCTATGGCAATAACGACACGGTGATTGCCGGGATGGATCCCCGGATTCTGCTGGTGTGGTATCTGTTTTTTGGTCTGGTTCCCTGGTTTGTAAACGACCTGTCTTTCCTGATCGGCTGCTTTCTTCTGGTAGCAGTCACGACGATGATGGCAAAGGTGGCGGGACTCGTCCTGCTTCTTTTCGGATTGGGCGTATTTTCGCAAACCGGGTATTTGCTGATTGTCACGCTGCTGTTCGGCGGTGACGCTTCCGCTATTGCGCCGCTGCTGGTGCTGACGCTGAAGGTCGCCACGGTTTCCCTGGCCTCCATTACCGTGTTCTCCGGGATGGATCCGGACAAGCTTGCCAACGGGCTAATGTGGTATGGATGCCCGGAGCGGCTGTCCTTCTCCATTTCCTATGCCTACCGGATGCTGCCCATCCTGATGGAGGAATTTCAAAATATTCTGCTCTCCTATCGCCTGCGGGGCAATCCGCCGGAGCATGAACACCTGGTCGGGAAAATAAAATATCTGATCTATCAGATCAAGGTCATCATTCATTCCTTTTACCCGCTGATGCTCAACACCGCCAAGCGATCCCGGACAACAGTAGAAGTTTTGGAAATCAAGGGTTACCGCTATGCCGCAGTCAATAAGGAAGTAAAGAAAATCAAATTGTCATCTTTGTGCGTGGCAAATAATGATCTTCTCTTCCTGTCTGCTTCTTTCCTTTGGATTGCAGTTACCGTCCTGATTTCCACATTGATTTGACGATTGGAGCATGTGCTATGTATGTTGATTTTCACACCCATGGAAAGCTGGCAAAGTATCTGCCCTTTTCCACGGAATATACCGACTGGCTTCTGAACGAAGCAAAATGCGCGGGGCTGGATGCCATCTGTTTGACAGAACATTTCAACACGCAGCAATTTGAATTGCTTTACCGCTATATTGCCACACAGGGAACCTGCCAGGGAGATGCGTATGTGTTTGACGGACTGAAAATATTTCCCGGTATGGAGACCGACATCGCCGAGGGCGGCCATGTGTTGAGCATTGGACCCATGGAGGCTATTCTGGAGCTGAATCATCGTCTGGAGCCGTATAAAGCCAAGGGCGCCTTCCTTCCCGCAGAAGAGCTGATGGAACTGTTCGCGGAGTATCCCGTGTTAGTTGGGGCAGGACATCCTTTCCGGGAAGAAGGGCATATCCCGGAGCTGCCTCCCACAGTGTTGAAGCATTTTGATTTTCTTGACATGAACGGCAAGGACATTGCCCTTGACCGGCAGCGGACGGAGAAGCTGACCTATGCTCTGGGGGAGCGACTTCATAGACCCGTGGTTGCCGGAAGCGACACCCATCAGGCGGTTCAGTACGGGTGTATTCGTACCCAATTTGAAAAAGAATTTGATACGATTTCGGAGTTGCGGCAAGAAATGGATGCCGGGCGCTATACCATCTGTGTGCATCCGGAAGCGGCATTTAAGGTAAAAACCGCAGGCCTTTTGAAGCGCTCGTTGAAGGAAATCCACGCGCTGGGGGGAGATTATGTCTCTGTATTGCTGCGCCAAAACGGGGAGTCTCCTGCTGTGCTGAAAGCAAAGGGGCAGATGGAATGAGCGCAGATGTGTTATACAACTGCTTAGAACAGGCTATCCCTATTGTTCGTGAAGCCGGAAAGCTGCTGCATGATCGTGTGCGCTCTTCAAGTATTCAGGAAAAAGGGAAAACAGATTTTGTGACTGCCGTAGATACTGCAGTTCAGTCCTTTATCCGGGATCGCCTGCAAAAACAGGACAGTTCTATTCAATTCATGGGAGAGGAGCAAGACAACTCTTCTGTAGAGCCCGATCAGCTTACCTGGATCCTGGATCCGGTGGATGGTACGACCAATCTGATTCACGGTTTCCGTCACAGCGCCATTTCTCTGGCGCTGGCCGAAGGGGAACAGGTGCTGTTTGGCGTCGTTTATGATCCGTTTTCGGAGGAATTGTTTGCCGCACAACGTGGTCATGGAGCATTTTGCAACCACAAACCGATCCGTGTCAGTGATGTGCAGACGCTTTCGGACAGCCTCATTTCTGTAGGGACAAATCCCGGAAGCAGGGAGCAAGCAGATGCCGCCTTTCGGAGAATGCGAGCAATCTACGATTGTTGCCACGACATCCGCCGCATCGGTGCTGCGTCCATAGAACTGTGCTATGTGGCCAGCGGTCGCCTGGACGGATATCTGGAGCACGGTCTCAGACCATGGGATTTTGCCGCAGGAAAATTGATTTTGGAAGAGGCAGGCGGGAAATTGACCGATTTTTGCGGATCCGCCCCCTTCCTGTATGCGGATCGAAGTGATATAATGGCATCAAATGGCCATATTCACGCCGACTTGCGGTTTTTGATATGAAGGAGCACCATGTATTTTTCATTTCCTCTGACACCAGACAAGTTAACTGCAGCAGAACAGTTGATCATTGAGTACATCACCGGGCACGCAGATGAGTTTCTCTGTATGACCATTGGACAGCTGTCTGACGAACTGAATCTATCTGAGGCCACGATCTCCCGGTTTGCCCGCCATGTTGGCTGCTGCGATTTCAAACACCTGAAGCGGATCATCATGGAGCAAACCGTGCAAAAAGGTCCGGCTCAAAAGCTGAAAAATACGCTGCAAACGAGCGCTGACAATCTTCTGAACGACTGGATAGAACAGCAGCAGTATTACCTGCAAAAGACGTTGGAACTACTGGACCAAGGGGAATTCTCCCGGGCGGTGGATGCCATCGGTGGCGCACGCAGAGTTTTTATTTACGCAAAGAATGCTTCCCGGGCACCTGCACAGCTTCTGGAATTTCGGCTTCGGCGCATCGGGATTGATGTTTGTCGTATTTCATCCAGCGGATCGGAGCTTCTGGAAAACCTGACGCTTATGAGTGCGGAGGATCTGGTGGTCCTTTTTGGATTTTCCAAAGTATCTGCGGAGGGCAGTATCATTCTGAATCACCAAAAACGCGCCGGATATCAGACGCTGTTGTTCACAAGCCGAACTTATCACGACGAAAAACATCGGGCAGATATCAATTTGTTTGTATATCGAGGGGAAGAAAATGAGTATCATTCCATGACGACCCCCGTTGCGGTTGTGGATGCACTGGTACTGGCTTTGTCAGCGCAGATGGGGGCGGCTGCGGTTGACCGTCTGGAGGAAATACGAAAACTGAAAACGGAATATGGGAAACAATTAAAGGGAGAAAAAGAGATGCCGCATGGCAATATAAAACTTGTGTACGTATAGAAGCCTTTTTTGAATCCAAAAATTTCCAAAAATTTCTGAACGGACGGTGAACTTGCAGGCAGCCAATCCTGTACAGGTATATGCGAAAGCTGGGGCAAGAAGCTTGTGGTCGACGGGCCGCAGGCTCAGACTTGTCTTCCTGTTGACTGAATATTGCTGAAGTACGTGGATGTACGGCGAAGGCCGGGCCGCAGGTGTGATTCAGATATGGAATTCGCGTTGGAGACTACTACATCCCAAATCTGACGCTACCGGAAGAATCCCACCCCATTGGCAGGTGGGGGCGAATGCACCGTGAGTATCTGAAAGAGCACAAGCCGATTCAGTACAACTGCCTGCTCCTGTCAGGCGAACTGTGGACATACCTTGCTGATCTGAATGAGCAGGCACAGGACAGGTTGGAGCGGATCATTGAGCAGATAAAATCTTCTGAGGGAATCACGGAAGCCCTGAAAGCCGGCGACCCAATGGCTTGGGTGAGTGCCATGAACAATATCCGCGCCAGAGCCGAAGAAATCATACTCCAGGAGCTGATCTACGGGGAGGATAGGGCATGAAAATTCTGGAAGAATTTTGGTACGGCAATATCGAACCAACGGAATATGACACATTACCCTGTGCAGAATACAAGGAAGCCCTTCAACGAATCAGCCGGAACGAAGAAAAGCTCCAGGCCACCATGACGGATGCACAGAAAGAACTGTTCTCCCGATATGCTGACAGTGTGCGGGAATTTCAGGATATGGCAGAGTGCCTGCTGTTTCATACTAATTCTTGATAAAAAGATTTAATCAGCAGCGCAGGGATATTGATGCAAGACAAGGCAGAGGAACGCAGCCATACTGTATGTATGGCAAGTGACGATAACGCAGTATTGCACCAATAGGCCAAGCTGATATTAAAGATTTTAATCAAGAATTAGTATCAGAACAGCTTTCGGTTGGGGGCCAGGATGATTCTGGAGGTGATGGTGGAAAGATAGATAATCGGATATGGCGTTTTCCGTATATTTTGAAAATCCGCATTTTTCAACCTGGCGTGAACCCTAAAAAGTGGGGATCTCCGATAATGAAAGCCGCCCCCTGTAATAGATCCTGTCAGATTCCAAAATCAATTTTGCGCATAACTCTTGACACTACCAATACGCTGGAACACTGACTGATGGATTAACAGAATAAACACAGCACAGCCCACCGATCATTCGACCGGTGGGCTGTGTATATGTGTATACCTGTATATGATACCATCAAACTAATGACAAGGATGTGAAAGTAATGGACAGGCGGATTCTGCTGGACGGCCTCATACTGTGAAAGCCTACCAGGCAGCCTTTGAACAGCTCGTGGATGATGCCGCTTTCCTATTCATTCTTTGATCAGATCCTCATAAAGCGCGCGGATATTCTCATAGATATGGGTGGGCTGCACCTCACTGGTTTTCAGATCCTCCATCGTGCCCTCACCGCTGAGAACGAAAATAGCGCTGATGCCGGCGTTAATGCCGCAGGCAATGTCCGTATACAGACGGTCACCCATGATCGCCGTCTGCTCCCGGGTATAGCCGGTTTCCGCCAGGGCCAGCTCCACCATGGCTCTCTGGGGCTTTCCGATAAAGGTGGGCATCCGCTTGGTGGCGTTGAACAGCATCTGGCTGACAGAGCCGCAGTCGGGGACAAAGCCGTACCGGGTGGGGCACACCCAGTCCGGGTTGGTAGCAATGTAATCCACTCCTCTGCCCAGCAGGATGCAGGCATCCTCCAGCTTTTGAAAGCTCAACTCTGTGTCAAAGCCCATACAAAGGCAGTCAATACCGCCCTCCACGCGGTCAGTAATGGGCAACCTCGCTTTGGCCAGCTGCTGGCGGAAGGCGGCCGTGCCGAACGCGTAGATCTTATGGTAGTCCTTCTTTTTCAGGTGAACAATAGTGGCATTGGTGGAAGTGAGGAAATCCTCCCTGACTGCGGCAATTCCCATCCGCGCGAGCTTCTCTATGTACTTATCCACGCTTTGGGAAGAGTTGTTGGTCAGGAACATATACCGGCCGCCGATGCTGCGGACATAGTTGAGAAAGTCCAACGTTCCGTCGAACAGATCCTCATCCAGGTAGATGGTTCCGTCCATATCCAGCAAAAACAACCGCTTTTGCTTCAAATCCGTCATCGTGTCGTCCTCCATTGTTGATTAGGGAAGCTCTGATGAAATCCTTTGCCCAAAGCCTCAGAATCCACCGCCTGGTTTTCCTTTAACCGGGCTGGGGAAGTTCAAAGCAAAACCGCAGGTAATGCAGCAGCGATTCCTCATTGGGAATGTTGTGAGGAATGAACAGATAGAAATCCTGCTGAAGCTCCAGCCCCTTCAGGTAACGGCTTGAGGCCATGTTGATGGCAATGTAAGCCTCTTCCCCATTCTCGTCCAACCCCGGAACCAGCGAATCCTCCACAGCGGCCAGAATATCCTCCGGAAGGAATTTCTCCAGATTTTTCATGGGCAGTTCTCCGCGGAAATGCTCCAGAACGGGCATTGTGGTAATCATAAAATCCAGCTGATTGACGGCCATAACGGCGATCACCTTGCCGTTGCTGGCTGCGGTGTATTCATTCGCAGAGCCATCCAGGTCGATGTACAGCGTGTCATCAAATACGATCCGCTCCCGGGAGGATAGATTCAGGGTGGACGCATACTCCTTCTCCATTTTTGCGGCAGGGAAATAATTGTAGTCATCGTTGGTGATGAATCCCTGCAGCACAATCTGCTTTCTGCTCTGTACCAGGGCATCTCCAACATAGCCGACGAACAGGCACACGATGAGCAGCCCCACCAGCCATTTGGTATAGTAGGTAGTCAGGTAGCTGAAGCGTTGCTTCAGGGTCATGGGCCGCAGCTTGTCACACTCTGCGGCGAACCAGCTGCGGATGCGGGAAACAATATTCATGGCAGTTCCTTTCACAGATAGAGATCCTTGGGGGGATTCTTCTTTTTTCCCTTTTCCTCAATTTTCACCCCTGCGTATTTCAGGAACAGTCCCCAAATAAAATAAGAGGAGAAGAAAATTGCCAGACCGATCCAGAGGAAGAACAGACCGCCAAGATAGTAAATGCCCACAGCTGCCAGAAAGAACAGAACCAGCATAGAAATCGTAACATGGAGATTTCCGGTTGCCATAATAAAGCTGTCCGTCAGAATCTTTTTCACAGGGAAATCGTAAGCGGCGAGAATGGGGTAGATGTAGACGCTGCAGCAGACTGCCACCAGGGCAGCGCAGACGGACAGGCTGAGAAAGCCCAGGGCAATGACGCCCTTTGCCAGGTAGAAAATCCAGGCGGCATACAGATTGACCGCCAGCAGCACTCCCAGCGTCAGCTGCAGTAGCCACAGCAGTGTGGCTTTTTTGAAATTTGCCCGAAAGGCAGTAAAATACGAGCCGATCACCCTGCCCTCATTGTCGCCGACTGCATCCAGGGTGAAGCTGTAGAAGGCGGCGGTGGAGGCGCCGATGGTGAAAACAGGCAGACTGGTCAGCAGCCACAGAAAACTCATGCAGAACACGTCCGTAATCTTGCCCATGAAGTTCCAGAATTTGTTCTCGGGGTTAAACAAGATATGCATACAGCTTCGCTCACTCCAGGATGTTCGAGGTAATAAAGTCCACGCCGCATCCGATCACACGGCGGCCGTCTTCCACGGTGTCCACGGTCCAGCAGTTGACCTTCTTGCCGGCTTCATGCACCTTCCGGCAAAGTTCCTCGGTGACAGCCGTGTGCTTAATGTCCAGACCCAGGTCATATTTTACAAGGCTCTGCAGATGCTTGTCGTCCCAGGCGCTCAGTAGGAACTGGGCGTTCACATTGGGATAACGCTTGCGCAGCCGGATCAGGTTCTTCAGGCAGAAGGAAATAATCACGGTATGATCCAGATAGCCCATCTTGTCAATGGTGCCCATGATCTTGTAAACATCGCTGGCGGTGAATTCGTTTTTCAGCTCCAGGACGGCAGCCTTCTCATACCGGGCGCAGATGGAAATATACTCCTCCAGTGTGGGCATGATCAGATCGCCCCGGCTCTTGACGCCGTCCCGCTCCGCCAGACGCACAGACCTGAGGGTATCAAACGTGGTTTCCTCGATCACCATAGAATCCACGGCCACCCGCTTGATGTTATCATCGTGGAAAATCACGAACTTGCCGTCCAGGGTGCGGTGAATGTCGGTTTCGATGCCGAAATACTTCTCACGATTGCCCGCAGCCACAAAAGCAGCGCAGGTATTCTCACGCTCCAGGCCGCTGAGGCCCCGGTGGGCGATCATCTTTACATTGGTACCGGTGGTGTCCAGTTTGATTGTATTCATAGGGAAATAACCAACTCTTTTTCTTTTATTTTCAGCACAAATCATGCTTCATCGCGAGTATATCACGGAAACCGGGACTTTTCAAGGAACGCGAAGACAAATTCATAGTCGGCAAATTTTTTGTTCATTGTTCATAAAAAGCTTTCTGCATATCGGCTTTGCTCAGCATTCTTGTACTTTCATTAAGCAGCTGCCCAGGGCAGGGGCATGACATAAGCCCTATGAGATTTCCGTATAATTGGATATATCACAAAAACATCCAAATAACAAGTTTTTTGAAAGAATTTTACAGGACTTTACAGGAATTTTACTTGTAATATGTCAAAAGAAGTGATAAACTCACAGGGTAAACGGTCCGTTTGGACTGGCATGGTATTGATTATTTATACAGAAAGGAATAACAAAAAATGAAGAAGCTTTTAGCAATGTTGCTGGCACTGGTCATGGTTCTGTCCCTGGCTGCCTGCTCCGGCGGCTCTACCAACAGCGCTGTGGCCGCCACTACCGCTACTACCGCTCCCAAGGGTGATTCCGCCACCGCAGAGCCTGCCGCCTCTGCCGATATGTACGCTGTCACCGAGCCCATCGAGATCGTATGGTGGCACGCTCTGGAGGATCAGTACGCCGATCTGGTTGCCGAGGTTGTCGACGAGTTCAACAACTCCCAGGATCTGATCACTGTGAAGGCCGAGTACATCGGCGCATACAAGGATGTCAACGAGAAGTTGATTGCCGCCAATGCTGCCGGCACCGGCCTGCCCGCCATCTGCGTTGCCAACACGGACTACGTTGCTCAGTACGGCGCCAACGGCGTGTTCGAAAACCTGGACGGCTACATTGCCGCCACCGGCTACGATGTGGATGACTTCTCCTCCGGTCTGCTGCTTTCCTCTCAGTATGACGGCAAGCAGGTTGCTATGCCCTTCCTGCATTCCACTCAGGTCATCTACTATAACAAGACCCTGGCCGATGCCAACGGCATCACCGCTCCCACCAAAATCGAGGACTTCGAGGCTTTCCTGAAGGCCGGTGCTGCTGCATGCGGCGGCTACGGCACCGTGGTTCCCGGCTGGGATCAGTGGTACTTCGAGACCCTGTACCTGAACGAGGGCGTTGAGATCATCACGGATGACAACACCTGTGACCTGAACAGTGAAACCGCTCAGGGCGTCACCTCCATGATCAAGGGCTGGTGCGACAGCGGTTTGGCTTACCTCGCCACCGGCACCGATGCTTCCGCTAATATGCGTCAGAAGTTCTATGACGGCCAGACCTTCTCCGTCATGCACACCTCCTCCCTGTATAACGCCTATGTCAATAAGTGTGACTTTGAGGTCGGTATGGCCTGGTATCCCGCTGCTTCCACCGGCAACAAGTACTCCGAGGTCGGCGGCTGTGTCCTGGGCATCCCCGCCAACAACGATCAGGCCACCAAGAACGCGGCTTGGGTGTTCCTGCAGTACCTGGTTGGCAAGGAAGTCAACATGAAGTGGGCTGAGGGCACCGGCTATATGCCCACCCGTAAGTCCGTTCTCGAGACCGAAGAAGGCGTTGCTTTCCTGCAGGCCAAGCCCGCGTTCCAGTGCATCTTCGACAACTTGGATCTGATCAATCCCAGAATCCAGAACGATTCCTGGAGTGAGCTGGCTACCACCTGGAAGACCTACATGGACATTATCATGAACCAGAACGGTGATGTTGCCTCCAATTCCGATGACATGGTCGTTGAAATTGACGAAATCCTGGCCGATTAATTCTTCTCTTTATGGCCGGTCGCGTTCTGCGGCCGGCCATATCCGCTCCCAACGATTCTTCTCATACTAATTCTCGATAAAAATGTTCATTTTTATCGAGAAGGCGCCGCCTGACGGCGTTGCCGAATATGTGATTTTCGGAACAGAAAATCACATATTCCCGTCTCATATGATTCTCTAATAAAATGTTTAATCAATCCGGATTAAACATTTTAAAAGAGAATCAGCATCACATTCCATTTTCAAAGTCCCGGAATACAGGGTATATTGCGGAATTTTGAAAACGGTTTGTAAGGGCAGGTGATTCGCCCAGAATTGGCAGGCAGATTCCCCGGGTGCCCTGCAGATACTCACCATATCAAATGCTGCTGAAAGGATCTGATACGATGTCAAAAACCAGAACTCAGGCCAGAAACCTTCAACCGCCGAAGAAAACCATCCTTACCCGCAAAAACGGCTCCAAACTGGTGGACTTCCTGTTCGTACTGCCCGCACTGGTGTTCCTGGCCATTTTCACCTACTACCCCGTGGCGAAGCTGGTGCAGATCAGCTTTACCGACTGGAACCTTCTGAAGCCAACATGGGAATATGTGGGCCTAAAGAACTGGAAATGGCTGTTCGCGGGATCCGGCGCCAAGTATCTGTGGAACTCCCTGAAGGTCACCTTCCTGTACTCCATGGGCGAAATCCTGGTCACCATCGTTGGCGGTATGATTTTTGCCCTGCTGTTTAACCGGGCTACCAGGGGCTTCACGCTGATGCGGGCCGTGGTGTTCGTTCCCAAATATGTGGCCATGTCCTCCTGTGCCGTGGTGTTCCTGTGGATCCTGAATACCGACTACGGTGTTCTCAACTATCTGCTGGGACTGATGGGCATTGAACCCATTGACTGGCTGAACCAGGAAAGCACCGCGCTGCTGTCGGTTTTGATTACCACCTGCTGGCGTGTCATAGGCTATGGCATGATGATCTATTTGGCTGCCATGAAGGGCATTTCGTCCCAGTATTACGAAGCCAGCGCCATTGATGGCGCCAACAAAACCCAGCAGTTCTTCGGCATCACCCTGCCGCTGCTGGCTCCCACCACCGTCTTCCTGCTGGTCACCACGTTCCTGTCCTCCATGAAGGTCTTCCAGTCCGTCGACATTCTGACCAGCGGCGGCCCCGCCCGTTCCACGGAAGTGTTCGTCTATCTGATCTACCGCTACGCCATGGTGGACTTCCGTATGGACCGTGCCGCAACCTCCGCGGTCATGTTCTTCGTGATCCTGCTGGTCATCACGGTGGCTACCATGAAGGTTTCGGATAACAATGTGAACTATGATTCTTAAAAAGGAGTGAACGCTATGCCGAAAAATACACTGATCGATCATCATGAAAAGCACTCCGCAGGCTATCATGTTCAGACCATCGTTGTCGTCCTCATCACCATTGTGATGTTCTTCCCTCTGTACTGGATGATCGCAACCTCTCTGAAATCTGCGGAGGAATCCCAGCTGATCATCCCCACCATGTATCCCCATGAGTTCCATCCGGAGAACTATGTGAACGTGATGACCCGGGCAAACTTCTCCAAGTACTATCTGAACACGATCATCATGACCGCCGGTATTATGCTGCTTCAGATTGGCCTGGGTACCCTGGCCGCCTACGGTTTTGCCTTTGGCAAGTACCCCGGACGGAACATTACCTTCTACATCGTTCTGGGCGCAATGATGATCCCCATTCAGGTCACCTTCATCCCCATTTATATCATGTGTGCCGGCTGGGGGCTGGTAAACACCTTCCTGGGTTTGATTCTGCCGGATGCCATCTCAGCGTACTACATTTTCATGATGCGCAACTCCTTCCTGTCCGTAGATCAGAGCTACATTGACGCCGGTTATATGGACGGCCTGGGACGCCTGGGCGTCATCTGGAATGTGCTGCTGCCCATGTGCAAGTCCACGCTGTTCACGGTTCTGCTGGTCACCTTCTCCAACGGCTGGAATGCCTATTTCTGGCCCAAGATCATTGCCAGCGATGAGCCCCGCCGTGTGCTGACCATCGGTCTGGCTTTTCTGAAGAACACCTTCGCCGGTCAGGCTGTTGCCAACCAGCACGAGATCATGGCCGGTGCTGTTCTGGCCGTGCTTCCTCTGGTGATCCTGTTTATGTGCTTCCAGAAGTACATGATGACCGGTTACTCCAAGGCTGCCATGAAGTAAAACAGAAAACGCGACAGCCTTGGTTGGATCCCAACCAAGGCTGTTATCAGATTGCAGGCGACCTCCCCAAAAGCCGTTTAAGGGATTTTGGGAGACGTCCTGTAGAAAGGAATTGTCACCATGGATTTTGTCTCCAAAGAGGACCGGCAGTGGAAAGCCAATCTGCACTGCCACTCCAACCTGTCGGATGGGCGTATGCCCCCAGAAGCGCTTGTGCAGGCATACAAAGAGCGGGGTTACCATATCCTGGCCATCACGGATCACGAGGCCCCCTACGACCACAGCCGATTTACAGAAAAGAGCTTTCTTATGCTCACCGGCTACGAAGCCTATATCCGCCCCTCTTCCCGGTGCATTCTGGATCACTTCGGCCCGGAAATCCACCTGAACCTGTTTGCCAGGGAGCCTGGAAACCTTACCTTCATCGGCTACGATCCCAATTTCAGCAAATACCTTCCAAAGGCTTACGCGGACAGTCTGCCCAAATCCCGGGATTTAGGCCCCAGAAGGTATGATCCGGCGTATATCCAGAAGTTCATCGATACCGCTTCGGAAAACGGCTATCTGGTCAGCTACAACCATCCATGCTGGTCCATGGAGCGCGCGGAGGACATTCTGAATCTGAACGGCTGCTTCAGCCTGGAGGTATTTAACACCGGCTCCATGAAAATCAACGGCTATGAGGAGAATATGGCCCTGTATGATTCCCTGCTGCGGCGCGGGAAATTCTGGTATCTGCACGGCGCGGATGATAACCACAATGCAGCGCCTCTGGATGACTTCCTCAGCGATTCCTTTGGCTCCTGGACCATGGTCATTGCGCCGGAGCTGAGCTACCGCGCCGTTGTGGAATCTTTGGAAAAAGGCCGGTTCTACGCCACCACCGGCCCGGAGATCTACAGCCTGAGAATTAGCGGAGAGGAAGCCAGCATAGAATGCTCCGGCGCCGTGCGTGTCACCATGCATATGTCTCCCAAATATACCCGAATCGCCTATCATCCCGACGGAAGCGACCTGCATGAGGCCAGCTTTCGGATCCCGGAGGATGCACCCTATGTGTACTTCACTGTCCAGGACAGACAGGGCCGTAAGGCGCATACCCACGCCTTCCCCCGGGAAGCGTTTTCCAAATAACCAGAAAAGGAGGCCTGGAACTTGAAAAGGATCGCATCTGCGCTGCTGATCTGTCTGCTGCTTGCAGGCTGCAGCAAACCGAAAGTCATGGAAACCCAGCCGGAAACCATTCTGCCCCAGGTTCAAACCGGTGACACCACCGCCCTGCGGCTGACCCAGGAATCCAATGTCCGCAAGGCCACCTATGAAGGAAAGGATGTTTATTCCGATTTTCTGGCCGCGGCGGAGCCTCTGTTTCTGATCCCCGGCCTGAAGCAGGTACTGACTCCCCAGGGAATCGCCGTATGCCCCACTACCGGAAGAACCTATATTTCCGCCTACAGTGTAGATGGAGTCCCCTCCGCTGTGATGGTCATGGAAGCACAGACCAACGAGCTTGTGGCGGAGTACTACCTGTACAATTCCGATGGGACGCCCTTTACCAGCCATGTGGGCGGTGTCTCCGTAACCGAAACCCATATGTACCTGTCCGCGAAGCAGGAAAATGACGGTTCCTACCGCATTGCGGCCATTGCCCTGGCTGATCTGCCGGCAGAGGGCGCTCACAACATCACTCTGGAGGAAACCATTCCCATGGCCATGTCCCCCTCCATGATGAACTACTCCGGCGGCTATCTGTGGGTGGGCAACTTCTACCACCCCAAGGCAGACTACAGGCTGTCCCCTAATATGGATTTCACCACCCCAGCTGCAGACGGCAGCGAGTACGGCTGCTACATTCTGGGCTTCGACATGAGCCAGAGCCATGCTCGGCTGCTTGGCGACGGTGAATATCCTATGCCGGATGTGATCCTGGCAGCCCCAGACCGCATTCAGGGCATCACGCTTACCGCTGACAACCGCCTGGTGCTGAGCCAGTCCTACGGCAGAGCCAACGACTCTTCCCTGCTGATTTACGACCTGGAACTGAGGCAGGAACCCGATCTGACCCTGCCCCTCAACGGTCAGCACATTCCCGCTTTCCTGCTGGACGGAAACCGGCAGACCCATCAGATCAATGCCATCCCCATGTCCGAGGGCCTGGCAAATGCCCCGGACGGCCGGGTGCTGGTTCTCTTTGAATCCGGCGCCATCCGCTATGAAGACGGAAAGCACCGAACCAGCTACGTTTGGGCCCTGACGGTGACGTGAAGAAAACCGGATCGCCTGTGTCAGGGCAGATAAACAGTTAAGGTAATACCGCATAATGGAGCAAGTGCTTTCGGCGAGAGATTTGGCTTCAAGCGAAAGTGTGGAAAATGCGGGAATACTGGATGTATTTCCCATTTTTCACACTGCACGATTGGAGCAAAAGATCCGGCGAAAGTCGCAGCTTCCATTGGGCGGTGTTGCCTTAAGGTAAGGACTATTTTGTGCTTATCAGTTTTACTCAGCTGCCTGATAAACTGGAATTTGGCGGCTTGCTGACCGAGGCCGATATGCACAAATATTATTTTTGGGGAGGTTTACTGCAATGAAAGTCAAAGAAACAAGACCCTTTGTTGACTGGGAACTGATCAATTCCTTTATGATTGACGTGTTCAAGGCGTATGGTGTTCCCGAGGAGGACGCAGCCATCTGTGCCGATGTGCTGCTGGAGTCTGACCGCCGCGGCATTGAGTCCCACGGCTGCAACCGGTTCAAGCCCATCTACTTAGACCGCATCAAGAACGGCACCCTGCTCCCTGTTACCAAGATTGACATTCTGAGGGAAACCCCCACCACCGTGGTCATGGATGCCAACAACGGCATGGGCATGGTTGCTTCCTACAAGATGATGGAAATGCTGATTGAGAAGGCTAAGGTTTACGGCATGGCCGGCGGTGCCATCATGAACTCCACCCACTACGGTATCGCGGGCTACTGGACCACCATGGCGGAAAAGGCCGGCATGATCGGCATCTCCGGCACCAACGCCCGCCCCTCCGTTGCTCCCACCTTCGGCGTGGAACCTATGATGGGCACCAACCCCCTGACCTTTACCATGCCTACCGACGAAGAGTTCCCCTTCAACTTTGACTGCGCCACCTCCACCATCCAGAACGGCAAGATCGAGTTCTATGCCCGCAGCGGAAAGTCCACTCCTGCCGGCCTGACCGTCACCCGGGACGGCTGCACCATGACCGAGTCCGCTGAGATTTTGAAGCAGATGCGCGCCGGCAACTGTGCGCTGGCGCCTCTGGGCGGCCTGGGCGAAGAGACCGGCGGCTTCAAGGGCTACGGCTTCACTACCATCGTGGAAATCCTGTCGGCTGCTCTGTGCGGCGGTCCCTTCATGAAGGCTCTGAACGGCAAGGATGAGAACGGCAACAACTGCATGTACCATCTGGGTCACTTCTTCTTTGTCATCAACCCCGAGTTCTTCATGGGTCTGGACACCTTCAAAAAAACCGCGGGCGGCATCTGTCGCGGCCTGCGGGAATCCGCCAAGGCTCCCGGTGCGGAGCGGATCTACACCGCCGGTGAGAAGGAGTACCTGTCCTGGCAGTTCCGAAAAGATAAGGGCGTACCGGTGGGTGAAGCGATCCAGAAGGAGTTCATCCAGCTTCGCGATGAGTGCGGCCTGGATTACAAATTTCCCTTTGAGGGTTAATGGGTTGGTTGGAAAGGCTGTATCAGATTTTCTGTGTGAATATCTGCAACAGCTTTCGTTTTGCAATGAATGCCCACAAGCCATTTTTCCTTTGTGGGTACTCATTTCAAAACGCATCTGGGATTCCAAAGGGATGACAGTTCCTTTGGCTCAGGGTCATCCAATAGGGGCGAGAGCGCCCTGTTGGCAGAGGATTCCAAAGGGGACAGCGGTCTCGCCTGCCGGCTCGGTCGGTGCTTCAAAGTGTCTGCGACACTTTGAGGTCG
>USHP01000006.1 GCA_900554625.1 uncultured Eubacteriales bacterium
TGTATGAACTGTCCGCAAAAAATGACCGACTGACCTGCAGCAGCGGGAAGGCCGTATCGTCCGCCAGGGCAACGAAAACAAGGAGGTCGATATTTACACCTATGTCACGGAGAACACCTTCGACAGCTACCTGTATCAGTTGGTGGAATCCAAGCAGAAGTTCATTGGGCAGATCATGACCAGCAAATCCCCAGTGCGCTCTGCGGAGGACATTGACGAAACCGCCCTGAGCTATGCGGAAATCAAGGCGCTGTGCGCCGGCAATCCCCACATCAAGGAGAAGATGGATCTGGACATTGATGTGTCTCGCCTAAAGCTGCTCAAGGCCAATCATCTGAGCCAGCGCTATTCGCTGGAGGATCAGATTATCAAGGAGTTTCCGCAGAAAATCCGGTCATTGGAACAGCGCATTGAGGGCTATCAGACAGATATTGACCAGCGCAAAAGAAACACCGAGCCCAACGAGGACGGCTTCTCTACGATGTTTATGCCGGGCGGCACGGTAAGAGAAAAGAAGGCCGCCGGCGATGCCATCCTCGGCCTTTGCAAGTCCATGACAAGCCCAGAGCCGATTTCCATCGGTCAGTACCGAGGCTTTGATATGGAGCTGTCCTTCGATACCTTCAGCCGGGAATATAAAATCACGCTGATTCATCAGCTGCGGCACACAGTCACGCTGGGTACGGACATCTTCGGCAATATTCAACGACTGGATAACACCCTCGGTGCTTTTGAGGAACGAATGGCAGCGTGTGCCGATCAGCTGGAGAACACCCGGGTTCAGCTTGAAAATGCAAAGGCAGAGGTTCAGAAGCCCTTCCCCCAGGAGGAGGAACTGAAAACCAAATCGGCACGGCTAAATGAACTGAATGCAATGCTCAATCTCGACAAAAGAGAGAACGAGATCGTTGACGGTGAGCGTGGCGAGGAGGAGCCGCAAAAATCATCCGCAGACAGAGAACGCTAAAAAATCACAGCGGCAATGAGGAATACCTGCATTGCCGCTGTGTTCGCAACAAGGCATTGAATCATCGTGTCCACTTTTGAAAAAGCAAATCAAAAATAAATATTTTTCGTGCCTACTTTTCTTGACTACTACAAGTAGGCTGCCGCATTTTCTGAGTTCGTTGTGAAAAGTGCGTGTGCGCATCAAAAGTTCGGTGTAAAAAATGTTGTTTCAAGTCCAAAGCTCGTTGCATTTTTTGCGATTCGGTGGTATACTATATTTGCAGTATGAGATAGGGGGTGCAAGTATGTACCGAATCGCAATGGAAAAGCTACTAAAATGGAAAGAAAGCAAACGGCGGAAGCCGTTGATTATCGAGGGAGCACGGCAGGTTGGGAAAACCTGGCTGATGAAGGAATTCGGGAGGCTCTATTATACCGATACCGTATATATCAACTTCGATTCCAATTCCAGAATGGCCGAGCTGTTTGCCTCTGATTTGGATACAGATCGTTTGATTATGGGGTTGGAATTGTATTCCGGTCGAAAAATTGATCCCGACCACACCCTCCTGATTTTTGATGAGGTGCAGGAAGTGCCGAGAGCGCTCAGCTCTCTCAAGTACTTTTACGAAAATGCACCGGAGTACCACATTATATGTGCAGGCTCTCTGCTGGGCATTGCCCTGCACGGAGGTACTTCTTTCCCGGTGGGCAAAGTGGACTTCCTGAAGCTATACCCGCTCTCTTTCAAGGAGTTTTTGATGGCCACCGGAAAGGAGCGTTTTGCAGAGCTGCTCAGCAGGCAGGATTATCCGATGATCACGAGCTTTAAGCAGACCTACATTGATGCGCTCAAGCAGTACTATTTTGTGGGCGGTATGCCGGAAGTGGTGCAGAGCTTTGCGGAGAACAAGGATTTTAATGAGGTCCGTGAGATACAAAAGAGAATCCTTGCCGCTTATGAGCAGGACTTTTCCAAACACGCACCGAACGAGATCGTTCCCAAGATCCGTATGCTTTGGAACAGCATCCCCTCGCAGTTGGCAAGAGAAAACAAAAAGTTCGTCTATGGCCTCGTTCGGGAAGGCGCACGAGCCAAGGATTATGAAACGGCCATTCTATGGCTTTCCGATTGCGGACTGGTTCACAAGATCAGCCGTGTCAATGCTGCCGGAATTCCCCTGAAGGCCTATGAGGACTTGAAGGCGTTCAAGCTGTTCCTTGTGGATGTGGGACTGCTTGGGTGTATGGCAGGCCTTCGCCAGCGCACCCTGCTGGACGGAAACGACCTCTTTATTGAGTTCAAAGGTGCCCTTACAGAGCAGTATGTTTGCCAGCAGCTGAAAACCCTTGAGGATCTGGGCGTTTATTACTACACCAATGACAGAGGGTCTTGTGAAATTGACTTCATCGTGGACACAGGCGAGCAAGTGATTCCCGTAGAGGTGAAGGCGGAAACCAACCTCCGGGCAAAGAGCCTGAAAACCTATCAGGAGAAGTTTGCACCAGAAATTGCCGTCCGTACTTCGATGGCGGATTTCAAAAAAGAAGACCGGCTTGTGAATTTGCCGCTGTATGCAGTAGAGCAGATTGCCGAGCTATAACTCGTAATCCATTGCGCTGCCGCTGTGATGCGCAAGCCGGGAAATGTACCGAGTGTGTGATAGAATGAGTCTGACAAAGCTGAATTTTTAGGAGCAAAGATATGAACACTATTGTACAGTTGCTTCCTCTTGAATGTAGTGATAGAGAACAGTTTATTTCGGATAATCAGGAAGCCTTTAATTATGGCGCAATGGAAGAATTCGGTCTTAGAGATGACCACTTCGAGGAAGATGGACAAATCATTTCTCGGGATACGATTGGGCAGTCCATTGACAGCGGCGAAGCCTACCGCATCATATTGGACGGGCAAAAAGTCGGCGGCTTAGTAATCAAAGTTGACGGTGAAAAAGGCGACCTTGATCTTCTTTTTGTTTCTCCAACTGCCCATAGCAAAGGCATCGGATATGCCGCTTGGTGCGCTGTTGAAAAACTACATCCTGAAGTGAATGTATGGGAAACGGTCACACCGTATTTTGAGCAGCGGAATATTCATTTTTATGTTAATCGTTGCGGCTTTCACATTGTGGAGTTTTTCAACAAATATCACCCAGATCCAAATGACCCGGAAATGTGCGCCGAAGAACTGGACAAGCAGTTCCCGGACGGAATGTTCCGGTTTGAAAAGGTCATTCGGTAACTTCCGGTTTTCCGCCTACGGCAGCCTTTCAACAGGCTGCCGTATTCGCTTTTCGGAAGATTTTCATTTGCACATTTGTCATGATGCGCATCTGCGGATACAATGGGGGCAGAAAGAAATGGAGGTGCTGCAAATGTTTCGCCGTAAAGCAGAGAAACGAATGGTTGAGCTGTCCCATGACGAGGTGCGGCTGATGCGGGAAGCGCTTCTTACTTTTCGCAATAAGCTTCTTTCTGCCGGAAAGCCGACAGAGGATGTGAATGAGCTGATTATCAAGGTAATGAAATGAGGTGCGCAATTGGCAAACTTTTATATCTCCGATCTGCATATCGGGCATGAAAATATTCTGCGGTTTGATAACAGGCCCTTCGCGGATGTCAATGAGATGAATAACAAGCTCATAGAAAACTGGAACGCCAGAGTTCACAGTAACGATACGGTATACATCCTTGGTGATTTCATCTGGGCAAAGGAAAGCGAGTGGCCGTCTATTGTTGGTTCGCTTGGCGGCAACAAGGTGCTGATACGGGGCAATCACGATCCCAAGCAATTCAGCGCTGCCACAAAGCGTATGTTCCAAGAAATTACGGACTTGAAGGAAATCAAGGACAGCGGCAAGCATGTTGTGATGTGTCATTATCCGATTCCCTTCTTCCGTGCCAGCTTCGCTTCGACAGCGTTCATGCTCTACGGGCATGTCCATCAGACGATTGAATATGAGTATATCGCAAAGCTACGCCGTGAGGTAAAGGCAAATTCCACCGGTTACGGCACGCCGAACGGTAACTTCATCAATGTCGGTTGCATGATGCCGTATATGGATTACACGCCGAGAACGCTGGATGAGATTATAGAAGGAGATGCAAGATACTATGAAGAAAATCCCGACGCTCTTTGAGCGGGTATTTGACAACCATCATAAAGTCGGAATTAACAACAAGGTTTATCCCGACATGGAATGGGTTCTTGGTGGCGAGGGAACTGCAACCGAAAAAATCGACGGCAGCTGCTGCGCGGTGATAGACGGAGTCTTCTATAAAAGATACGATGCAAAACGCGGCAAGATTCCGCCGGCGAATGCGATTCCCTGCTGCGATCCGGACCCCATAACCGGCCACTGGCCGCATTGGATTCCCGTGGACGAGAGCGACAAGAGCAATATCTGGTTCATGGAAGCCTATCGCAATGCCGGCTGCCCTACGGAGGAAGGCACTTACGAAGCAATCGGTCCGCATTTCCGCGCAAACCCATACGGACTTGAAAAAGATGTGATCGAGAAGCACGGCATTCGCGTTTTGCCGGATGTGCCGAGAAATTTCGAGGGAATTCGTGATTACCTTGAGAAGCACAACATCGAGGGCATCGTATTTTGGAAGGACGGACAGCCGCAGTGCAAGATTAAGCGCAGCGATTTCGGGTTTCCGTGGGGAGAATGACAAGTACCATCTGCTCAGTCGCCTGATTTGAAATCGGGCGACTTTTGCATGAATGGTGAAAGCCTGTGCAGACACGCATAATTGCCGCCCGTGTAGGCTAAAATACAAGTGCATCGTATTTTAGCCTAAAAACTATTGATTTTCCCTCTCTCTTAGGCTATAATAAAGATGCATCGTATTTTAGCCTAAAGGAGGCGGAGCAATGTATATTGAGAGACAGCTTGAAAAGAAGTTTATTGCAGTCAATGAGGAGTACGCTTGTGTGCTACTGACCGGCCCGCGTCAGGTTGGAAAGTCCACCATGCTGCGGCATCTGATGGAGGGGACGGCACGAGCCGAGGTTTCGCTGGACGATTTGGAGGAGCGCAGGCTTGCCAAAACCGATCCCGCGATGTTTTTGAAGCTGCATCCCGCGCCGGTTCTCATCGATGAGGTCCAGTATGCACCGGAGCTGTTTTCGTATATCAAGATCGCCGTGGATAACGGCGCTGCCCCCGGCTCCTACTGGCTGACCGGTTCTCAGGCGTATCGCCTGATGGAGCTGGCACAGGAGTCGCTGGCCGGACGAACCGCAATTCTTCACATGTCTGCACTGTCACAGTCGGAGCTTTGCGGTGCAATGGAGGTTTCACCCTTTTCGTTGGAGCTTGACGAATTGCAGAAGCGCAAGGCGTTGCTTTCCCCAGCCACACCGAATGGGATCTATCAAAGGATTTGGGACGGCGCACTCCCTGGTCACAGAAGCGGCAAGTATAAAGACCGGGATGTGTTTTACAGCAGCTATATTCAGACCTATATCGACCGGGATGTGACCACCGATATTCCCGGTGTGGATAAGGTGATGTTTGCCGACTTCATTCGCGCTGCCGCCTGCAGAAGCGGCCAGATGCTGAACCTGCATGACATCGCCGGAGATGTGGGGGTCAGTGACGATACCGCAAAGCGCTGGATGAAGGAGCTTGAAAAATCCGGGATCGTGTTCTTCCTGCACCCCTACTCCAACAATCTTCTGAAGCGGACGATCAAAACGCCGAAGATGTATTTCTTCGATACAGGGCTGGTCTCCTATCTGACCCGGTACTCAAGCCCCGAAATTTTGATGAATGGCGCAATCAACGGAGCCATTTTAGAAAACTATGTTGTGTCGGAAATCATCAAGACCTACAGCAACAGCGCCAAGGATTGCCTGCTGCATTATTACCGGGATAAGAACAGCAACGAGATCGATCTGATTATGGAGAGCGACGGTCAGCTGCACCCCATCGAGATCAAAAAAAGCATCAACCCGCCCACACAAATTACGGGCGCTTTCAAGCTGCTGGATAAGGCCTCCGTACCGAGAGGGACAGGCGCGATCATCTGCCTTCGGGAGACATTGAGCGCAATCGACAGCAACACATACATTGTCCCCGTGTGGATGATCTGATTTCGTTCCAAAAATAAATATTCTATACACAGCCGCTTGGTTTCCAAGAGAAATCAGGCGGCTGTTTCTATAGAGCGTGTTATCCCAAAAACATAAATGAAGGAGGAAGCAAAATGACAAACGAAGAACTGAACACCGCTTTATATAAGAAGGTGTTCGCAGAACAGGAGAAGTATCGGGAGTGGCTGCTTTCCCAGCCGCCCGACGAAATCCTGAACCACTGCTACGAGTACACGGTACGGGAGGACATCGTGCTGGCACAGGAGGAATACGACTTGTCCGATAAGCAGTGCAAGGCGCTCCTGAAGTCGCCCAGTCCTCTTGCAGATGTGTTCAAGGACTTCGAAAAGCGGGAGACCGACCACATGGACAACATCCGGGACACCATCGAGTGCCGAGCCAATGCGGTCATCCGGGCCGATTTTCTGAGAGCCCGGCGTGAAGCGAGGTGATGCCCTATGAGCTATATTGCTGCGGAGGATGTTGCCAAGGCCAAGGAAATGGATCTTTTGACTTACCTCCGCAATTATGAACCGCAAGAGCTTGTCCATGTGTCCGGGAACACCTATTGCACCAGAGAGCACGACTCCCTGCGAATCAGCAATGGCAAGTGGTGCTGGTTCTCACAGGGCATCGGCGGCAGATCGGCGCTGGACTATCTCATCAAGGTGAAGGGCATTCCTTTCACGCAGGCCGTAGAAATCATTCTCGGACGGGAGGCAGAAAAGCCTCCCGTTTTCTATCGTCAGAAGGAACGAAAGCACACGGAACTGCTGATGCCGGAGCTGTCCGAAACGACAGAACAGGTGGAGAAATATCTGTACGGTCGAGGGATTCATCCGGTCATCATTCACTACTGCATAGAGAACAAGCTGCTCTTTGAGTCAGCAGATTTCCACAGTGCGGTGTTTGTCGGGCATGACAAGGACGGCAAGGCGAGATATGGCGCTCTGCGCAGCACTGTCAGCAGCTACAAAGGGGAACTGACCGGCAGTGACAAGCACTTCTCTTTTTTCTTGGAGGGAAAGCCGAATGCGGAGCACATTCATGTATTTGAATCCGCCATTGACCTGCTGAGCTTCGCAACCTTGGCGCTGCTTGCCGGGCGCGACTGGAAAAGTGAAACCTATTTGTCTTTAGCCGGTGTGTTTCAGACTAAACGAGAGAATGTTGTGCCGGTGGCCTTGAGTAGATTTCTTGACGAGCACCCATCCGTCCGCAAAATCCATCTGCATTTGGATAACGATGCCGTCGGTCGAGGCGCTGTGAAAGGAATTGTTGGCGGACTGCAAGGAAGGTATCAGGTCTATGACGAGCCGCCCTCCCGTGGGAAAGATGTGAATGACGAGCTGAAAATCCGTGTAGGACTTATGAGAGAAAGAAAGGAGCGGGAACGCACATGAACATTGCAATTTATCAGATCAACCCGGACCGGGATGAGAACAGGGTAGCCTTCTTGAACTATGAAAAACTGGAGCGCTTTCAGGGCTCTGCCGCGCTTCGCAGCGAGATCTACGACAAGGTGTTCGAGGGCGAGGTGGAATGCGGCACCCTGGAAGAAGTGTACCAGATGTTCAACCTTGACCATCCGGACGGATACCGGGGCAGGTCCCTTTCCGTTTCGGATGTGGTTGAAGTCGTAGGTGAGGAAAAATCCACCTTCCATTTTTGCGACAGTATCGGCTTTCGGGAAGTGGATTTTGACCCGGATATGACCGAGCCCATGAAAGAGAAGAAAATCAAAGTGGTGCTCTGTGAACCGGGCAAGGTTGCCAGAGTTGCAGAGATCGGGACGGAGCTTTCCGATTTGCAGAGGGTGGTCGGCGGGCTGATCGAGCCCTATTATCCCTTTGAGGAGCAGGTCTGCATCGTCTGCAACGACGAGGGCAAGTACAACGGCATGCGGCCCTGTCGAGCCATCTACGGAGAAGGCAGGGAGATGATGGACATTATCTTCGGCCCCTTTTTCATATGCGATTGCAGCACGCCGTACTTTGGCTCCCTCAACAAGGAGCAGCTGGAACGCTACACGAAGCAGTTTCAGAATCCGGAGCGCTTCTTTCGTGTCGGCGGAGAAATCAAGGCCGTGCCCTATAAGCCTGAAAAGGACCACGAGCGCTGATGGAGGTGATGGCATGAAGATGATCGACGATGTAATCATAATCGGAATCGACAGCGGCTACGGCAATATCAAAACCGCAAACTGCTGCTTCCCGGCAAGCGTTTCCACCTATGCCAAGGAGCCGGTGTTCAAGGAGAATCTGCTTGCCTTTGAAAGCAAGTTCTACCTGATCGGTGAAGGGCACAAGGAGTTCCTTGCAGATAAGACGAAAGATTTGGATTACTATGTACTGGCGCTTGCGGCCATCGCGCGGGAACTGAATATCCGAAAAATGACCTGCGGCAAAATCAGAATTGCGGCAGGTCTTCCTCTTACTTGGGTCAGTGGTCAGCGGGACGAGTTCAGGGACTATCTCTTGCAGAACAAAGCCGTAGACTTCTCGTTCCGAAATGTTTCCTACCATGTGGAGATCGTAGGCGTGGATGTATTTCCCCAGGGCTTTGCGGCAGTGGCAGACCGGCTTTCTGACTTTCGGGGCGTAAACATGATCTGCGATATTGGGAACGGCACCATGAATATCATGTTCATCAATGACAAAAAGCCGGTTTCCGGGAATATGTTTACGGAGAAATACGGTACGCACCAGTGCCTGCTGGCCGTGCGGGAGAATGTCATGCGTGCGCATCACACCACCGTGGATGAGGCGATTATCAACCGGGTGTTCCGTTTCGGTACGGCAGACATCAAGGAGGATTATCTGAAAACCATTACCGACACGGCCACTGATTATGTGGAGGGCATTTTTCAGAGACTTCGTGAGCACGAGTACAATCCGGAGCTGATGAGGCTGTATGTTCTCGGCGGCGGCAGCTGCCTGATCCGCAACTTCGGTGTGTACGACGAGTCCCGTGTGACCATCAATGATGACATCTGTGCTACGGCGAAGGGGTATGAATATCTCGCGTATGTGAATCTTTTGAAAAACGGAGGTATCGTATGAGCTCTAAGCGACTCTCCTTGAGGTTTAATCTCAACAATCCGGGCGATTTGGCGGCATGGGAATACCTTCATCGACTCGATGGTGACTCAATCAACAAGGAGATTATTTCGATGATTAACGCCTCAAAGCAGAATAACGACCTTCGGGAGCTTTTGAGACAAACCATTACTGTGGCAATGCAGGGAATGGCTCTTCAGCCGGTAGAGAAGAAGGCAGAAATCAGCGAAAATGATTTGGCTGCGCTTGATTTTATCAATAGCCTGTGATGGCATCAATTTTGATGCCGCTTTTTTCTGCCCGAAAGATGGAGTGGCATCATTTTTGATGCCACATTTCAAAAGAATTGGAGGTGAAAACGATATGGAAAACGAAAAGCGTGCATTGTCCTGGCGGGAGTTCGTGGAGTCTGGCTTTGACGGTTGTGAATATCAGTTCCCCGATTTTGAGGGGACTTTTGCAGCGACGATTGCCTGTAAACGCTGGGATAGGAACAAAAACCTGTTGGCATATCTTGATTTCGATGACGGAAGAAAGATCATGACATCAGCATAGAGCGAAAAGAACTATTTGGGTTTGGCAGACATTCCTCTGAATACCTGCGTAAGTGTTTCGTTCCAGTTCTCTGCAAAGGGCATTTCGTACCTTAGAAGTGTCGAGGTAATTTGAATCGTGGGGCTCGTGGCATTGTCTTAACAAGCAACGAATCTGTCCGTACAGATTCCGCTTGTCTGGGGCAATGCCCCTGAAACCCCAACGGAAAGGATGAGTGTTTTTGAGAAAAAGAAATTGTAGAGTGGAGGTTTGCTTCACAAAGGATGAACTGTCCGTGCTTTCCAAGAAAGCCAAGAAAGCAGGGCTGTCCATCGGCGGCTTTGTTCGCCGCAGCGTAGCCGATAAGGAAATTAAGGAAGCGCCGCCAGCGGATATTCCCATGCTGCTTCGGGCCATGCGGCAGGCGGGGTACAATCTGGATCAGACCTTGAAGAGATTCAACACCACCAATGTGCCGGATATGCCGCAGTTTCGGAAGGGATTGGAGGAAATCAGAGCCGCCACGAAAATGGTGTCTGATGCGTACACCTCCGATTATCAGTAATGGCGGTTACATCAATCTGGCCCATAAAAGGGCGGGTGGATAAGGTCATCAATTACGCCCGCAATCCGGAGAAAACGCATGACAAGGAAAAGCTCTCAGAGCTCCATGAAATCGAAGGCGTGGTGGAATATGCTGCCGATGAAATGAAAACCGAGAAAAGAGCCTATGTCACTTGTCTCAATCTTCATAGCGAGGAAACAGCGGCGCAGGAGTTCATGGAGACAAAGCGGCTGATGCATAATGAGGGCGGCAGATCCTGCTATCACGGCTATCAGTCCTTTAAGGCAGATGAAGTGGACGCAGATACGGCACACAGCATTGGTGTCGCCCTTGCCAGAGAGTTATGGGGCGACCGCTTTCAGGTCGTGATCGCTACCCACTGCAACACCGGGCATTATCACAATCACTTTGTCATAAACTCCGTTTCCGATGTGGACGGCAAGAAGTTCTATAACTCACCGGCGGATTACAGACGGATGCGGGAGGTCTCCGACCGGCTGTGCCGGGAAGCCAAGATTTCCGTGATAGAGTACCCTGCCGACCGCAGAGCCAATTACGGAGAATGGCTGGCCGAGAAGAACGGCAAGCCGACCATGCGCGGCAGAATACGCGAGGATATTGACAGGGCGATCCTCGCCTCGACTACGGAGCGTGAGTTCCAGCGTGTCATGAAGGAAATGGGCTACGAGGTGATTACAAAAACGCCGAAGGGCTCTCCGAGAGTCCACCCCATTGTAAGAATCGTGGACGGCGGGAAGAACTTCCGCTTGGACAAGCTAGGAGAATACTACGAGCTGGATTCCATCAAGCAGCGGATTCAAAACAACTACCGCCGCAAGACGCCTTCCTCCGAGGTGGCAGAGGACACGAAAGCACCCTATTATCAATACAAGGAGAAAGCAAAGAAGGCCACCGGCCTTTACGCCCTGTACCTATATTACTGTTATGAGCTTCACATCATCGTGCATAAGCCGGCATCTGTAAAAAAGGTGTCGGCTTTTTTGCGTGAGGATGTGACAAAGCTCGACAGATACATTGCTCAGGCGGATTTCCTTGCCAAAACAGGAATTAAAACTGTGGAGGCCCTTACCGGCTATAAGGCCGAAAAGGAACAGCAGGTGGAAGCTTTGACGCAGCAGCGCACGGGACTGAAGAATGAACTGAAGCGGTACCTAAGAAAAGAAGATGTCCAAAGTGCCGAAGCAACGAGAGTCCGGATCGCGGAGCTGACCGCAGAGCTGAAAACCTGCCGGAAGGATATTGTGCTGTGCTCCGACATTGCTGATCGGTCGGAGCAGGTTCGTAAGAATCTTGAGCAAATCGAGCAGCAGAAAATCGAGCGAAAGGAGAAAACGGAAAATGAGTTACTCGTCAGGAGAAGCAGCCGAGCAGGTCGTGAGGATGACGCTCAACGGCGTTGAGGTGGCTGCAAAAATCAGCGGTAAGGCGGCTGAGCGTTTGGCGGTGCTGCTTTATGCGGTGCTGAAGGACCAGAAAAAGACACGCGGTAAAACAAGGCTCAACAGTATGCTCCGCAGCGGAAAGGAACTCAAGGTCTTTGCCATTGGCGACAGAGACCTTGAAAAGTTCTGCCGTGAGGCAAAGAAGTACGGCATCCTGTATTGTGTTTTGAAAGACAAAACGGCGAACGACGGCCACACAGATGTGTTTGTCCGCGCAGAGGACGCCAGCAAGATCAACCGCATTTTCGAGCGCTTCGGCATCGCCACCGCAGACATCGGCTCGGCGCGTACCGAAATCGTCAAGGCTCAGGAGGAGCAGAAGAACGCGGACATTCCCGTCCCCGACCGCAGCACCACGGAAAAGGACAAGGAGGAAGCATTCCTGGATGCGCTTCTTACCCCTGCGCCCAATAAGGAGGAGGCACAAACGCAAAACCCCACGCAAGGCCCGTCTGCGAAATCCCGTCCGTCCGAGCCTACATCAAATCAGCGCGAGAAAACCGTCAGGGGTATCTCTGATCCAACGGAACGCTCCCGCCCATCTGTCCGGCAGGAAATGAAGGAGATTCGGGAGGAGCAGAGACAGAGGACGAGCTCCGCGCAGAAAACCAAGGACGAACCCAACAGAACCTCTGAGCACAGGCCTGTGCCGAAAAAGAAAAAAGACAAGGAGAGATGACCATGGCAAACTATGATGATATTTTCAATGCCTCCGCGCAGAAGGGTACGGAGGATAAGAGCTTCGTTTCCTTCAACAAGGAGGAGTGGGCTGCGCAGAAGAAGCAGGAGCGCGAGAGCGCTTTTGCCATGATTGATGAGACTGCACAGCGCATGGCAAATGACGGCAGCCTCTTCCAATCCTATCTGGATGTGCAGGCGCGTTTTGACCGCTACTCTGTGGGCAATGCGGTTCTGATCACCGCCCAGAAAGCCGATGCCACCCAGCTTTCGGATTTTAAGGGCTGGAAGAATAACGGCGTGTTCATCAAAAAGGGCGAAAGCGGAATCGTATTGCTGGAGCCCGGCGAGGAATATACCAAGGAGGACGGCACCGTGGGTGTCAGCTACAACTCCAAAAAGGTGTTCGACATTTCCCAGACGACCGCAAAGGCCAAGGATCGCCCCGCAATGAAGCGGGACGAGCGGCTGCTTCTGAAAGCCATCATCCACAATGCACCTTGCCCCATCGAAATCAGCCAAAAGCTGCCGGAGAACATCAATGCCGTGTATCGCCCTGACGACAAGAAAATCTATGTTAGACCTGGGCTGGAGGCCGGTGACATTTTCCGAGGCATTTCTCAGGAGCTTGCTCATGCGCATCTGGATAGCGGTGCGTATAAGCGCAGCGACCATGCCTTTACCGCCTACTGCGTGTCGTATGTGCTCTGCAGCCGGTACAATGTGCCGAAGGATATGTTCCGCTTTGACAGACTTCCCGAAGGCTTCTCTACCATGGATGCCCGCAGTGTGAGAAACGAGCTGTCCAAGATCAGAGATGTGGCCAATGAGATCTCATCCGACATGGCGAAGGTGCTGGACAAGAGCATGAAGTCCAAGGAACGCAGGGATGAAGCGAGATAAGGAGGTACCCCAATATGGCTGAGGAAAAGAAAGTCGTTACGCTGGACGATTTTGAGCAGCGTCTGATGGTCAGCGGCCTGATGGATTTCCGGAACGATCTTCTCCGGGACGAAAAGCCCACAGAAGACATTAACGATTTGATCCTAAAGGTCATCGATGCCCCAACAAAGAAAGAAAAACGGAGAGCCGACCGTGAGGCAAGATAAGCTCTCCAAGCAGAATGTGATCCTTTATTTTTGCGGCATAATTCCGGTTGTGTGGCTCGGCCTGCTGATTGCTCCTTGCTTAAAGGATGGATTGCCCGGACTGGTTCAGCAGTTCGGATCGGTGATGCAAAACCCATTCCAGATACAGCTTTGTGAGGACAGTGTAAAAACTGTCCTCACTTTGCTTTTGGTGTACGGGATTGCCATCGGCGTCTATCTCTCCACGGAGCACAATTACAGACGGCGAGAAGAGCACGGATCGGCCAAGTGGGGCACGGCTGGTTCGGTCAACAAGAAATATGCCAACAAGGATAAGACGGAAAACAAGCTGCTGACGCAAAATGTAGCCATCGGCCTGGACGGGAGGAAGCACCGCAGAAACCTGAATGTGCTGGTATGCGGCGGCTCCGGTGCAGGCAAAACCCGCTTCTACGCCAAGCCCAACATTATGAACGCCAACACAAGCTTCGTGGTGCTTGACCCAAAGGGCGAGCTGCTCCGGGACACCGGTCATCTGCTGGAGGAGAAGGGCTATGAAATAAAAGTCCTTGACCTCATTGATATGGAGAAAAGCCATTGCTACAACCCGTTCGTGTATATCAGCAGCGATGATGATATTCAGCGGCTTACCACAAACCTCTTTAAGAACACAACGCCCAAAGGATCTCAGACACAGGACCCGTTCTGGGATCAGACGGCAGCCATGCTGCTCAAGGCCCTTGTCTGCTATCTCCATTATGAGGCTCCGCCCGATGAGCAGAACTTCTCCATGGTCATGGAGATGATCCGAGCTGGCGATGTAAAGGAGGACAACGAGGAGTATCAATCTGTTCTCGATGAGCTGTTTGAAAGATTGGAGGAAAGAAACCCGGAGCATATCGCCCTCAAGTATTATCGGGCGTATCACTCCGGCAGTGCTAAGACGCTGAAATCCATCCAGATTTCCCTTGTTTCCCGTTTGGAAAAGTTCAATCTGGATTCGCTGGCCGGCATTACCCAATGCGATGAAATGGATTTGGGGCAAATCGGCGAAAAGAAAACGGCGGTATTTGCCGTAATTCCCGATAATGACAGCTCCTTCAATTTCATCGTGGGTATGCTTTATACCCAGCTGTTTCAGCAGCTTTACTATCAGGCCGACTCCGTTCACGGCGGCAGACTGCCCGTGCATGTGCATTTCGTCATGGACGAGTTCGCCAATGTCGCCCTGCCGGATGAGTTTGATAAGCTCCTGTCCACCATGCGAAGCCGCGAGATTTCCGTTTCCATCATCATTCAGAACCTTGCGCAGCTGAAGGCTCTGTTTGAGAAGCAATGGGAAAGTATTGTGGGTAACTGCGATGAGTTCCTGTACCTGGGCGGTAACGAACAGAGTACTCACGAGTATGTTTCCAAGCTGCTGGGCAAGGAGACCATCGATACGAATACCTACGGACGGTCTCGCGGCAGAAACGGAAGCTATTCCACCAACTACCAGCTTGCCGGGCGAGAGCTGATGACACCAGACGAAGTGCGTATGCTGGACAACCGGTACGCACTTCTTTTTATACGCGGAGAGCGCCCCATTCGGGATCTCAAGTATGACATCCTTCATCATCCCAATGTGGCGCTTACGACGGACGGTTCCGCACTGGCCTATACCCACGGCGAGGATACCAGGAGCATTGCTTCCATGGCGTTCAGCTTCGACAAGAAGGCTGTCAAAAACGCTGCGACGATGGAAGCCGAAAAACACGAATTCTTGCTCTACTCGGAAGAGGAGCTGGAAGAACTACTTGATGAAAAGGAGAAAAAAGACAATGAAGAAACTTAATACGAAGAAGAACATCAACAAGTCGGAGATTCCCGGCAAGGTCAAGAAGGGCTACCGCATTTATGTGATGGCTGTCCTTGCCCTTACGCTTACCATGAGCATGGGTGTGACCGCCTTTGCCGCAGGCGACCCCATTACCGTCGTCAACAACCTCAGCGACTTTATCTTCGGCCTCATCCGTGCGGTCGGCCTGATTCTGCTTGGCTGGGGCATTGTGCAGGTCGGTCTCAGCTTCCAGTCCCACGATCCCAGCCAGCGTTCCAACGGTTTCCTGACCCTGGCCGGCGGCGTCATCATCACCTTTGCCAAGGAAATCCTCAACCTCATCGTCGGCTGATCCGGTTTCCGCAAAAGGGGCGGTCGTAAAGACCGCCCCGAAGGGAGGTGTAACGAATGTCGGATAACTGGGTTGTGCAGAACCTCGAAAATGCGTTGGAAGTATGGAACGATAAGCTGTCTGAGATTTGGCAGTTGATCACGCAGTCACCGCAGACATTCAAAGGTGGCTCGATTTGGTCGATTATTTGCAGCATCCACGGAGCGCTGCAGGCCATCGGCTATGCTCTGCTGGTTCTGTTCTTTGTGGTGGGAGTCGTAAAGACCTGCGGCTCCTTTGCCGAGCTGAAAAAGCCGGAGCACGCGGTGAAGTTGTTCGTCCGTTTTGCGATTGCTAAGGGATTGATTACCTACGGCATGGAGCTGATGATGGCGATTTTGGAGATTATTCAGGGCGTGGTCAGTACGATTATGAACTCTGCCGGATTTGGAAGCCCGCAGGCAACGGTGCTGCCGCAGGAAATCATCACGGCGGTGGAGGATTGCGGCTTCTTCGAGTCCATCCCGTTGTGGGCGGTAACGCTGATCGGTGGCCTGTTCATTTGGGTGCTGTCCTTCGTGATGATTCTGAGTGTATATGGTCGCTTTTTCAAAATGTATATGTACACCGCACTTGCGCCGGTTCCTCTTTCGGCCTTTGCCGGAGAACCTACGCAGAACATCGGAAAGAGCTTCCTAAAAAGCTATGCGTCGGTGTGCCTGGAGGGTGCAATCATCGTCTTGGCCTGCATCATCTTCTCGGTGTTTGCCTCCAGCCCTCCGGTTGTCGATCCGGACGCAGCAGCAGCCTCTATGGTGTGGAGCTACATCGGCGAGCTGATTTTCAATATGCTCATTTTGGTCGGCGCAGTGAAGATGGCAGACCGACTTGTGAAGGAGATGATGGGTATCTAAGTATGTCAAAGCGTGTACTGAATCAATGGCGCGGATATACCGCGGCTGATTGCGATTGCAAATATTGTCTCTATTACGGCGGCAGAAAGAAAGGCGAAGTAAATTGTCTTGCAGAGGAGTGTGTCTGCAAGGAGGAACTTCAGGAGGCTCTGCGCCGGGAAAGGAATGAAAATGGAGGTCAAAATCAATAGAGAGATTCGGAACTATACCGAGTCCATGTTTTTCGGACTGTCCCTCAGACAGTTTGTTTTTTCTTTACTGGCTGTTGGCGTTGCGGTGCTTTTGTACTTTGTTTTGAAGCCCTATGTGGGAACCGAGACAGTTTCGTGGATGTGCATCCTTGGTGCTGCGCCCTTTGCGGCAATGGGCTTTGTGACCTACAACGGTATGACCGCAGAGCAATTTGTGTGGGCTTGGCTCCGGAGTGAAATGCTGGAGCCCAAGCAGATCAAGTTCGAGCCGGTGAATATCTACTACGAGGCGTTGAAAGGCGCTATCGATGAACGCGAAAAGGAGGTTTCCAAGCACAATGATTAAGAGCATCAAAGCGATCCTTGCACAGGACAAGGAAAAGTTTAAGGTTCCGAGAAAAGTGCAGGACCTTATTCCGATCAAGAACATCTGGCCGGATGGCATTTTCAAGGTTGGGAATAAGTTCTCTAAGTCCTTCCGATTCTCGGACATCAACTATCTGGTGGCAAGCCGTGAGGATAAAGAGAGCATGTTTCTGACATACTCGGAGCTTCTGAACAGCTTGGACAGCGGAGCTACCACGAAGATCACCATCAACAATCACAGGCTGAACAGGTCGGATTTTGAGGAATCCATCCTGATGCCCATGAAGCAGGACGGGCTGGATGAGTACCGCAAGGAGTATAATGACATGCTCTTGGACAAAGCGACGGGAGCAAACGGCATTACACAGGAAAAGTATATTACCATCACCGTGGCCAAGAAGGACATCGAGGAAGCACGGGCATATTTTGCGAGAATAGGAGCGGATTTGACCGCCCATTTCGCAAATCTGGGCTCTAAGTGTGTGCCCCTGAACGCCGTTGAGCGGCTGTGCATTCTCCACGGCTTTTATCGCCCCGGTGATGAGGCGGCATTCTCGTTTGATATGAACCGGAAGGCGCGTCTGGGGCATGATTTCCGTGACTATATCTGCCCGGACAGCGTAGAGCGTACTGCGGATCATATCAAGCTGGGCGAGAAATATGCCAGAGTGCTTTTCCTCAAGGACTACGCCAGCTATATCAAGGACAGCATGTTCTCGGAGTTGACCGAGCTAAACCGCAATCTCATGCTCTCCATTGATGTGATCCCCATCCCTACCGATGAAGCCGTTCGTGAGGTGGAGCGCCTCTTGCTGGGCGTGGAAACGAACATCACCGGCTGGCAGAGAAGGCAGAATCAGAACAACAACTTCTCCGCGGTGGTCCCTTATGACATGGAGCTTCAGCGCAAGGAATCCAAGGAGTTTTTGGACGACCTGACCACCCGTGACCAGCGCATGATGTTTGCGGTGGTCACAATGGTGATTACCGCAGACACCAAGGAGCAGTTGGATCTGGATACGGAAACGGTGCTGTCTACGGCGAGAAAGCACATGTGCCAGATGACGACGCTGAAGTATCAGCAGACGGATGGACTGAATACGGTGCTCCCCATCGGGACGAGGAAAATCAACGCGTTCCGAACCCTCACCACGGAGAGCCTGGCGGTGCTGATGCCTTTCAAGGTGCAGGAGATCATGGATAAGGGCGGCATTTACTTCGGTGAAAATGCCATTTCCCACAATCTCATCATGTGCAATAAGGCAAATCTCCTGAACCAGTCCGCTTTTCTGCTGGGCGTTCCCGGCTCCGGTAAGTCATTCTCGGCAAAGGAATTGATTACTTTCCTCATTCTGAACACCAACGATGATATTCTGATCTGTGACCCCGAGGGAGAATACGCGCCGCTTATTGAAGCTATGGGCGATCTCGGCTCGGTGATCCGTGTGTCTGCCGGCGGCAGAGACAGACTGAATGCCATGTATATGGTGGACGGGTACGGTGAAAACAACCCCATTGTTGTAAAGTCTGAGTTCATCATGTCTCTGATCGAGCAGATCGACAAGAAGGGCGTCGGCCCGCAGCACAAGTCGATCATCGACCGCTGCATCACCAATGTGTACCGCAATGCGGCGGATACCGGGACGATTTCCACCCTTTGTACCCTCCGTGATATGCTGCTGGAACAGCCTGAACCCGAAGCAAAGCAGATCGCGCTGTCCCTTGAGCTCTATACCACCGGTTCTCTGGACATCTTCGGCAAGCAGTCCAATGTGGACCTCGACAAGCGTGTCGTGGTGTTCGACATTCACGGTCTCGGTTCCCAGCTCAAGCCCACCGGTCTGCTGGTGATCACGGACACCATGCTCAACCGCGTGACGCTGAACTGGAAGAAGGGCAAGCGCACCCATGTCTTTATTGACGAGTTCCATGTGGTGTTCGAGAACGAGTTCTCGGCGCAGTTCTTTAACTCCGCATGGCGACAGTTCCGTAAGCGCAACGCATACCCCACGGCGATCACGCAGAATGTGGAGTATCTGCTGGATTCCGTTCAGGCCAGCACCATGCTTTCCAACTCGGAATTTGTGGTTATGCTGAATCAGGCTGCCTCCGACAGAGGGCAGCTTGCCAAGCTCCTGAACATCTCCAATGAGCAGATGAGCTATATCACCAATGCCGATGCCGGCTGCGGACTGATTAAATACGGCTCTGCGCTGGTACCCTTTATCAATCGGTTCCCGCAGGATACCAAGCTCTATCAGCTTATGACCACGCGCCCCGGTGAGGGCAAATTTGCAAGAGGACGGGATTAACCCCGTCCTCCATTCTTTTGGGAGGAATACAAAATGAAAAAGAAAACCCTTGGAATCATCATCGTTTCCGTACTCGGCGCGGCAGCGATCTTTTGCAGCGCCATGTTTACGCATCAGTATCTGGATGCCAAGAACAGCAAGGCGGCATTTGACGATCTGACAAATCTGATTACGGAAATCGACGAGCCGCAGAAGGACACTGAAGCGGAGGCGGAATCCAATC
>USHP01000007.1 GCA_900554625.1 uncultured Eubacteriales bacterium
GGATGAATGTGATTGTTTGGAGAAAACACCCTTGACAAATCTCTTTCCAGAAGAAGCTGCTGACGAAAACCGCAAAAGATTTGGGATATACGAATATCGTTACCTTCATTGATGACGGTGTTTCTGGTGTTACAATGAATCGCCCTGGCTTTAACGATATGATGCAACAGTTGGAAGAAAACCGTGCTGCCGCCCTGCTTGTGAAAGACCTTTCCCGTTTGGGAAGAAACTACATAGAAGTGGGGCGACTGATGGAGGAATTTTTCCCTGAGCATAATATCCGGCTGGTTGCCGTTTCGGACAACATCGATACCGACGAGGGCGAAAATGAAATGGCCCCGATTCGCAACCTGTTCAATGAATGGTATGCCCGAGATATTAGCAAGAAGCGCCGGATCAGTAATAAGATCAAAGGCAACGCAGGCGAACCTATGGGGCAGCCTCCCTATGGTTACATGAAGGACCCGGATAATCCAAAACACTGGATCATTGATGAAGAAGCTGCTCTTGTTGTCAGGCGCATTTACAGTATGTATCTGGACGACTTTGGAACAGAACAAATCGCCACAATTCTGGATCAGGAAGGGGTTCTTATTCCCCGCGCATACTGGATTCAGAAGGGTGTCAAAAAGGCTGGAAAAGGCAGTGACCTTCCCACCCACAAATGGTTCAATTCCACCGTAGTGAAGATTCTGACGACACAGGAATATTGTGGCGACGTGATAAACTTCAAAACATATTCCAAGTCCTATAAAAACAAAAAGCGCATCCAGAATGAGCCTGAAAACATGGTTATCTTCAAAGATGTACATGAACCTATTATAGATCGTGCTGTTTGGGAACAGATTCAGGAAAAACGTGGAAAGATCCGCAAGCGCAAAACCAAAGAAGGAGATCGCAATATGTTCTGCGGTATTCTGGTATGTGCAGACTGCGGCCATAACCTAAATTTTCACTTCAACCAAGGGAATCACGATATCAAATATTTTAACTGCTCAAATTATAACAGCAACAGCAGAGGTACTTGTACATCGACTCACTATATCCGGGTGGACTTTCTGGAACAAGTGGTATTAGGGGAAATCAAGCGCCTTACCAAGTATGCAGTCCGATATGAAAACGACTTCCTGCAAGCCGTGATCGGCAGCACCCAGAAAGCAGCGGAAACTGAACGTCGGGTAAAGCAAAAGGAGCTTGCATCTCTGCAAGCTCGTGACAATGAATTGGATGGTCTGTTTGAACGGATCTATGAGGATAACCTTTCCGGCAAACTCTCCGACGAACGTTATTCCAAAATGTCCCGCCGATATGAAGATGAACAAGCTGAACTATCCGAACGGATTAAGCAGGTTCGCAGAGAACTGGAAAAGCTGAATAGCCGAACCACATCCACCGATCACTTCCTGTCTACTGTTCGCCAGTATACACGGGCCAAGAAATTGACACCCAGGATGCTAAATGAACTGATTGATCGAATTGAGGTTCATCAAGCCGAAAAAATCGATGGAGAGTGGGTTCAAAAACTGACTATCCACTATAATTGCATCGGTGCCCTTTTTATCCCAGATACTGACACCTTGCCAGTCCCAGATGTAACTGTAAACACACGCAGAGGTGTGTATGTTACCTATGAACCGGCTCAAAATGAGCAATAAAAAACGAGTGTCCTTACGAACTTTCAAGTCCTATAAGAACACTCGTTATGGTGCACCAAGGCAATCCAAATCCGAACCGGTATTGTTCTTTACGGCTTCTTTCACATCATCCAGGGTAATGGTTCTGGTGCCGTCCTTATAATTGAAGGTGAGAACCAGTTTGTCATCGTACAGGTAGATGGCGTTCACAAAGGCGTCGATCAGCATTTTGCGATGGGACTGCTGACGCACATCCAGTTTGCGGAATTTGTGAAGCCAGAAGGTGACGAACTCCGGGCTGATTCTGGGCTTGGCAATCTTCTCATTGGCGATCTTGATTTCCAAATCTTCTTTCGTGGCTTCCAGTTCCTCCAAGCGGGTCTTGGTGGATTTGGTGAGGATGCCCTGCTGGATAGCGTTTAAGAGATTGTCAATGCCTCGCTGGGCTTCCTGAAGCTGGTGTTCGTACAGGGGAAGGTTGGTGTTCTCTCTGTCCTGCAAATCCATCACCATGGACACAATGGCTTCAATGGCCTGATCGTCCATGACCACCTTCATCACTTCGTTGACTACCAAATCCTCTAGCCATTGCTTGCGCACAGGCTTTTTCTTGCAGTCTGTCCGCTTCTTTTTTACGGACACGCACTTGTAGTAGTGATGAATGGTGCCGTTCCGGCTTTTGCCGCTCTCCCCGCAGAGGTAGGCACCACAGTAGCCGCAGAACAGTTTGGTGGTCAGCAAGTAATCATCCTCGGCTTTGTGACGAGCTGGGGCTTTTCTATTTTGCGCCAGCTTCTCCTGGACCCGGTCAAACAAATCTTCCGGGACGATGGCAGGGATTCCATCGGGTACAATGATATCCCGGTACTTGTATTCTCCAATGTAGCGGCGGTTGCTCAGCATATGCTGAATGCTGTTGAAGTTCAGAGGTTTTCCCAACTTGTTACGGACTCCGCACTCATTCAGCCAGTCCCGCAGTTCCTTCATGGTCGCGCCCTTGTCGTATTTCTTGAATACGTCCAGAACAAAGGGAGCGGTCAGCGGGTCAATCTGGAAATGCTGTTCCTCATCAATCACATAACCGATGGGCAGTGTGCCGCCGTTGAACTTGCACTTCAACGCGTTGTCCGTCCTGCCACGGATAACTTTCTCAGACAGATCGGCAGAGTAGTATTCAGCATAGCCTTCCAACACGGATTCCAGAATGATGCCTTCCGCACCTTCCGAAATCACTTCTGTTGCGGACACCACTTTCACGCCGTTCCGCTTCAGTTGCGCTTTATACCGTGCGCTGTCATAACGGTTTCTCGCAAATCTGTCCAGCTTCCAGACGATAACCATGTCAAACAGCTTCTTGCCGCTGTCTTTAATCATCTCCTGAAAATCCGGGCGGTTGTCCGTCTTGGCGGAATAGGCACGGTCAATGTAGTGGCGAAGAATCGTGATGCCGTTCTTCTCCGCAAAAGCGGTGCATTCCCGAATCTGACCCTCAATGGATTCCTCCCGCTGACTATCGGAGGAATAACGGGCGTAAATGACTGCTTTCATTCGCCACCCTCCTTCAGCATTTCCCGAAGGGTTTCTTTCAGCCGCTCATTGATGGGTGAGCCGGGGTCAAAGCACATCTCGATGAACTTGTCCATCTCCGGGTAGACCTTCTCGATTTTCATTTTTCCCTCATACAGCTTGCCCTGGGGCTTGTCCGTGCGACCAAAAATGTAATCCAGAGATACATCAAAATAATCCGCATACCGAACCATCACATCCGCCGGGACATGGGCTTCCCCACTTTCAAATCTGGCAACCGCCGACTGCCGGGAACCCACAATCGCTGCTATCTTCGCCTGAGACAGCTTCGCGCTCTGACGCAGTTCCCGGAGCCGCACACCGATGGTATTCATAGCCGTCACCTCCTGACCTTTGTGTGACTATTATACCCTGTGATGCATATTAAGTCAATCTCAAATTAACATAACATCTTTGTTTTCATAGGAGTTCACGAACAAAACACAAGCGCCCGCAGGGTGCGCAGCTCACAAGGAACTTGTGATTCAAAGGGTTTGGGATGCTTCCCAACAAGCAGAAAACGCTCAAATCTGCCGAAGCAGAAATGAGCATTTTTCGCATATGGCGCGCCATAAGCATTGCTTGCGACTTTTGTTGCAACAAGGTTTGTGGACACAGATGCATTGCTTGCAACTTTTGACTCGCAGATTTATACCCCCAATACAGTTTGAGAATACTCACACCAATACTCGTCGTCTCTTTCAACACCATGCAGCCAACAATACATAAGTGTGGCTTCCAGTTCTTGTTTCTTTCCGCGAACAAAGCTCTTTTTCGGCATCCCTCGGTAGATTGAGTCCAATCCAAACAAATTGCTTTTTTGCTTATAGTCATAATCCCAGAACAGGGAATCATTCAGATTAACGCCGGAATATTTAGACCTCTCTTCGTAGTATTTGCTCTTTTTCTTGTGCCCTTTGGGCCACAGATCTGGATAGCTAAAAAAGTAATGCACCCATTCCTCACAGAACTTATAAATGTTTACTCCATGCCTGTTGTATGTCTCATATATCCATTCGTTTATCTCATCTGAAATATAAAAATCATCATATGTATGAAACGAATTCCGGATCCTATGTGCATCCTTTATAAAGCGGAATACCATCTCAGATTGACCCTCTAAAAATTTGAATTTCTTGACAGCTTTGGGATAGACTTCATATGATAAGGCACGGAATTCTGCTTCACTGTCGTAGAGCAAAAAGTAATCGTCGGTGAGAAGATTCATCAAATGCTTATGTATGTACTTTCCATAGGAAGAATACAGAGAAATGAGCCAGTCTTGCACCTCTGGACTGTATTGACTAAGTATTTTTCGATACTTGTCAACTTTCTGCTCATGAAGAGCGGTTTTTTCATCAGCAGGACGTGTATCGAGGTAATTATTAAAGTATTCAAAGATGTAATTGACGCATATTCGGGTATTTTCCATTCTCTTTTCTAAATCAAATTCATTGATTCCATCTTCACGTTTCCGCTTAATGACGTATTCTTCTAAGGTCATATTTTAATCTCCTCCTTTACGCATTTTTTACTGCATACATTACAATAATACAACATTTTACAAGTAGCAAGCAATGCATCTGTATATACAAATGCGAAAAACCATCCATTCCGCCTTCACGGAACGAATGGTATTTCTACTTGTTGAGGCGCTGCCCCAAGCCCTGATGAACGCAGCCCTTCTGGCTGCGGCTGCGCGATTCTGACGAATCGCTTTTCGTCCATCTAATCCTCACGATAAGAAAGACTTAAGAATTGTCAGCATCGACTTTCCTGTTTTCCTGTGCTATGATGTAAAGAAGGAAAGAAGGTGCCTGTATGCAGAAGATACTCCTTTTGGAAGATGATACCACGCTGGGCGGCGGCATTCGTCTGGCGCTGCAAAGTCCCACGGTGCAGATCACACTTTGCCGCACGCTGGCGCAGGCACGGGGTGCGGTTGCGGATAACCGCTATGACCTGCTGATCCTGGATATCAATCTGCCCGACGGCAGAGGTCTGGAGCTGCTGGAACAGGTTCGCAAAACCAGCCGCGTGCCCGTGATTTTGCTGACTGCTAACGATCTGGAAATGGATGTTGTCACGGGCTTGGAAGCCGGGGCGGATGATTACATCACAAAGCCCTTTTCCCTGGCAATTCTCCGGGCAAGGGTGAACGCCCAGCTGCGGCGGAGTATCCCTGTGAAAACTTCCTGTATTGAGATTGACAGGTTTCAGTTTGACTTTGACCGGATGGAGTTCCGCAAAGATGGTCAGAGTATGGAACTGAGCAAGACGGAACAGAAGCTCCTGCGGATTCTGGTGGAAAACCGGGGGCAAACCCTGTCCCGTGGGGTGCTGGTGGACAGAATTTGGACAGACGGCGCGGAATATGTGGACGAAAATGCCCTGTCCGTCACCGTCAAGCGGCTGCGCAGCAAGCTGGAGGACACGCCTTCCAGCCCCCAATATTTGAAAACGGTGTACGGCATCGGCTACACCTGGGCGGTGAAGTGATATGACTTACGCAATCATAGCAGTTTCCATTTTGCTCGGGGTTGGAATTGTGTTATGGTATCGTCGGCGCACCCGGCGGATACTGGAAAACCTGAGCAGGATGCTGGACATTGCCATGCAGGGGAATTTTACAGAGGACAGCTTCGATGAATCCATGCTCTCCGCGCTGGAAAGCAAGCTGGCTCACTACCTCGCTGCTTCCACGGTGTCCGCCAGAAATGTCCAGGCGGAAAAGGACAAGCTGAAAGCCCTCATCGGGGACATCTCCCACCAGACCAAAACACCCATTGCCAACATTCTGCTCTACACCCAGCTTCTCATGGAGCAGCCGGGGAACCGCGCCTGTCTTGACGCACTGGAGGGGCAAACGAGGAAGCTCCAAAGCCTGATTGATGCGCTGGTGAAAACCTCCCGGCTGGAATCCGGGGTAATTGCGCTCCACCCGGTGTCTGGAAAGCTGCTACCCATGCTGGAATCCGCAGTCTCCCAGCTTGTGCCAAAGGCGGCAGCGAAGAAAATTCAGATTTCACTTGAAGCCACAGCAGCAGATGCCGCCTTTGACCCGAAATGGACGGAGGAAGCCCTTTACAACTTGCTGGACAACGCCGTGAAATACACCCCCGCCGGTGGAGCGGTTCGGGTGACGGCGACGGCTTACCAGCTGTTTTCCGCCATCCATGTCAGCGATACCGGCCCGGGAATTGCCGAGGAAGAACAGCCCCAGGTGTTCCAGCGGTTCTACCGTGGAGCGGAACACGCGGAGGAAGAAGGCGTGGGCATTGGGCTGTATCTGGTGCGGCAAATCGCCGAGGGTCAGGGCGGCTATGTGAAGGTTAGCTCTCAGCCGGGTGTGGGCAGCACCTTTTCTATGTACCTGCCCAGAAAATGAAATCTTTCAAAACTGTAAGATTCCTGACAGAATGTGGAAAGATTCCTGTGGTAAAGTCTGTATTGTCGAAAGGCATACAGACTTTTTCCCTATGGAGGCATTTTTATGAGCATCTTGGAAACCAAGGACCTGCGCAAGATTTACGGCTCCGGCGATACGGAGGTAAAAGCACTGGACGGCGTGAATTTGCGTGTGGAAAACGGAGAATTTGTGGCCATTGTGGGCACCTCCGGCTCCGGCAAGTCCACTCTGCTTCATATGCTGGGCGGCCTTGACCGACCCACCAGCGGCAGCGTCATTGTGGATGGAAAAGACATTTTTCGGCTTAAAGACGAAGCCCTGACCATTTTCCGCAGACGGAAAATCGGCTTTGTGTTTCAGAGCTACAACCTTGTCCCGGTGCTGAATGTGTACGAAAACATCGTCCTGCCCATCCAGCTGGACGGAAGAAAAGTGGATGAAAATTTTATCGGAAAGATCGTGAAGACACTGGGTCTGGACGGGCGGCTGGATGCCCTGCCCAGTCAGCTTTCCGGCGGTCAGCAGCAGCGGGTGGCCATTGCCAGAGCCTTGGCGGCCAAGCCTGCCATTATCCTGGCGGACGAACCCACAGGCAATCTGGACTCCAAAACCTCTCAGGATGTGCTGGGTCTGTTGAAGGTCACCAGCCAGAAATTCGCCCAGGCCATCGTCATGATCACCCACAACGAGGAAATCGCTCAGATGGCAGACCGAATCATCCGCATTGAGGATGGGCGTATTGTGTCCCGGAGGTGAGCATCATGAATGTGAAAAACCGCGGCTGCATCCGCCGCCTGAGCTTCAAAACCCTGCTTGCCTCCCGGAAGCGAAATTTGATTGCCATTGCCGCCATCGTGCTGACAACGCTGCTGTTTACCTCCCTGTTTACGGTGGCAATGTCCATCAATTCCAGCTATGAAATGTACACCTTCCGTCAGATTGGCGGCTACAATCATGGTACTTTCAAGGAAGTTTCCGAAGAACAGGCCAAGGCCATTGCCGCCCATCCGAAGGTAAAAGCCGTGGGTCTGCGCACAAATATCGGCAGCATGGACAGCGGGGTGTTTGCGAAGGTCCCCGCCGAAATCAGCTTCATGGATGAAAACTGTACCGCATGGAGCTTTGCGCAGCCCGACACCGGGCATATGCCCCAAAGCGGCAAAGAGATCACCATGGACACAGGTGCGTTAAGACTGCTGGGAATAGAACCGAAACTGGGTGCCCAAATCCCGCTCACCTTTACCGTAGGGGATAAAAACCAAAGCTCTTATGAAAAAACAGATACCTTTACCCTGACGGGGTGGTGGGAATATGACGATATCAGTCCCGTCCATTACATAAATGTATCCCAGGAGTACGCCCGGGCGGTGGAAGCAGAGGGCATCGCCGCCGGGATGAACCCTTTCCGCACAGACTTAAATGTCATGATGGCATCCGCCGTGGATATCCGGGGACAGATGGAACAGGTGGATACGGACCTGGGGTATACCTGGGAGCGGGACGGAAGTGACAATGTGGTTCGGATCGGTGTCAACTGGGGCTATACCACTGCCCAGGTGGGAGAAAGCATCGATGCCACAACGGTTCTCGCCATTCTCGCGTTTCTGACGCTGGTGATTTTTACCGGGTATCTGATTATTTACAACATCTTCCAGATTTCCGTCAACGGAGATATCCGCTACTACGGTCTGCTGAAAACCATCGGTGTCACGCCCCGGCAGCTGCGCCGGATCATCCGCCAGCAGGCGATGCTGCTGTGCGCAGTGGGGATTCCCATGGGACTGGGGCTAGGCTATGGTGTGGGCGCGCTTCTGACCCCGGTGGTCATGGCACAAACCACCTTCGGTGCCGACATTACAACCATCAGTATCTCCCCTCTGATTTTCCTCGCTTCCGCATTGTTTGCACTGGTCACGGTACTGCTGTCCTGCGCCCGCCCCGGACGAATCGCCGCGAAGGTTTCTCCTGTGGAAGCGACGAAGTACACGGAAGCGGTGCAAACCCGAAAAAAGCGCCGCACCACCCGTGGTGCCAAAGTCCATCAGATGGCTTTCGCCAATCTGGGGCGGAACAAGAGCAAGACCATTCTTGTGGTGATCTCCCTTGCGCTGTCCGTGGTGCTTCTGAATGTGCTGGTGATCTTCACGAATGGATTTGACATGGAAAAATATCTGGCAAAGCAGACCTGCGCAGACTTTATCGTCAGCAGCACCGACTATTTCCGTTGCAACTATTCCAGCAGTTATATTTCGCAGGAACAAATTGAGCAAATCGAAGAGAATACATCTCCGTCCCTGTCCGGTTGTGGCTATACGCTGACTGGTTATTATCCATATGGCTGGATGAGCGAAGATCACTGGATGCAGGACATGATACACTACACTTCCGAAGAAAATGCGAAAGCCATGTTGAAACAGCAAAATCGACGTGGTGATCTTGTGGAACAGAGAGCCTTGATGGAAGGCTTGGATGATTCCTTGTTTGATAAATTGACTGTGGTAGAGGGCGACATATCTCCTATGTTCCAAAAAGATGCAAATGCTATCGCTGTTGTAGTTCATACAGATGATTACGGAAATGTGAGCAATCTTGATTTTTACCCTCCTGTAGGTTCAACCCAGACCATTACCTATATTGACGAAGGGCATTACATCGACAGCCGCACGGGAAATCTTTGTGATGAAAATACGCCTGCGGAATATATGAAGCTTCAGCTTTCTTCCAGCCATGATGTAGATTATACAGTTTGTGCTTATGTCATAGTGCCACACTCCATAAGCTCCCGCCATTATTCAACAGGCTATAGTTTTGTGCTTCCCGTCGAGAAACTCAATCATGACAGCCAGCATGAAAGTATTCCGATGTTTTACCTGTTTGACACAACCGATGCCGCTGCCGAAGAAGCTGCGGAGCACTATCTTGCCGCGCTGACCGCCGGAGATCTGTCCGGGCTGATGTACGAGAGCAAAGCAACCCTCCGGGCGGAGTTTGAGGGCTTCCAGAATATGTTCCTGCTGCTGGGGGGCCTGCTGTGCGCCATCATCGGCCTTGTGGGAATCCTCAATTTCTTCAATGCCACCATGACGGGCATTCTGTCCCGCAGACGGGAATTTGCGGTGCTGCAGGCCGTGGGTATGACGGGGAAGCAGTTAAAAACCATGCTGGTCTGGGAAGGCCTGTTCAATGCCCTGGGCGCCGCCGGTACCGCACTGGTTCTTTCCGTTCTTCTGAATCCTTTGGCGGGCAGTCTTCTGGAAACCATGTTCTGGTTCTTCAGCGCACACTTTACCATCGTCCCCGTCCTGCTGGCGCTTCCCGTTTTCGCCCTGCTGGGCTATGTCATTCCCGCGATCATGTACCGTCAGGCGGCAAAACAAAGCATTGTGGAACGCCTCCGGGAATCGGAAGCCTGACTGCACCGCGGCTTACGCATTTGAACCGAAAAAGTCGTTGCGCCGCAACGACTTTTTCTCTCCATTTTGGAAGGGGTGGTATAGGTATATTCGGAAGTAAAAAACCGGGTTCTAAATGCGGAGAAAGCAATCCTGTCGACATCAGAAAGACATTTTCCGAAGGGGGAATACAATATCCTCAGATCCTCGGAACTGGGTCAAAAAGTGATTGTGGCACAACAGCTTTTAGACTCAAAATGTCGATACCTAGCCGCAAGTTCTGTCCGCCCTCAATCAAGACGTAGAAGAATAGAAGCCGGATTATCCAGTGGCTAATACGATTCCCTTACTGCAATGAAATCGCACGAAAAATCCATTGTGATGCAAGCACTTTTTCGCCGCTATTCTTCTCCCTATAGCCCTTGTGAACCGTTGCTTGACAAATCGGATAACATAATGTATATTGTAACCGACAGGCAGCCGGTAATCAACATGGCGGTAAAGGAAAAGGACTATGCGGATTGTAAAGGAAGCGGAAGAAAGAAGAGAGGAAATCTTGGACGCGGCGGAAAAGCTGTTTGCCGTGAAGGGCTTCGACAACACCAGTACCGGCGACATTCTGGGTGCGGTGGGAATCGCCAGAGGAACCCTCTATTATCATTTCAAGTCGAAAGAGGACATTCTGGACGGAGTCATCCAGCGGATTACCGACCGGCTGATGCGCGATGCCGGCGAGATTGTCCGGCAGAAAGAACTCCCTGTGCTGGAACGCCTGACAAAGGCATTCCTGTCTTTGAACGTGGAGTCCAAGATCGGCAATGAGATCATGGAGCAGGTACACCGCCCGCAAAACGCGCTGATGCATCAGAAGATGCAGACCACATTACTGGCAGGAATCAATCCCATCCTGACAGAGCTGATGGAGGAAGGTATTCAGCAGGGAATCTGCCATACAAAGTATCCCGAATCGGTGGTGGAGATGACAATCCTCTACGCCAATACCGCTTTTGATGAATTGAATGTGGCCGAGCTCAGTCCTGAGCAGCGGGAGCGAAAGATCGCCGGGTTTATCTACAATCTGGAGCGGCTGATGGGAATGGCGGAAGGCAGCCTGCAGGAAACAATCATGGCGATCTTCCGGGGCAGCAGACTGGGAAGCGACAGAAATTAAGCAGACGATATAATAGAAAGCCTCACAAGCTTTCTATTATATTTTGAACTGTTACCGACAGATAGTCGGTCAAATAGGAAGGAGAAAAGAATATGAACGAAAATCGCAATTTTCGCCGGTTTCTTTTGCTTTGGGCAGGAGAGTTGGTGTCCTCTGTCGGAAGCGGGCTGACCAGCTTCGGCCTTGGCGTGTATGTGTTCCGGCAGACGGGCAGCGCCGCGGATATGGCGCTGGTCACCCTGCTGGCATTTCTGCCCACGCTGCTGCTCAGTGTTCCGGCAGGCGTGCTGGCTGACCGATATGACCGGCGGCTGCTTATGATGGCGGGAGACGGCTGCTCCGCCCTTGGAATCCTTTACATTTTCTTCTGCATGCAAAATGGCGGCGCAAGCCTGACGCAAATCTGTATCGGCGTGACCATCAGCTCCGTCTTTTCCTCTCTGCTGGAGCCTGCTTATCGGGCTACCGTCTCAGACCTTTTGGAACAGGAGGACTATTCCAGAGCCAGCGGCCTTGTCAGTCTGGCAGGCAGCGCCAGATATCTGATTGCGCCCCTGCTTGCGGGAATCCTGCTGACGGTTTCGGATATCCGGCTGCTGCTGATTCTGGACATGGGAACCTTCTTTTTGACGGTAATCTGCACCGGCGTGGTGCGGCATGGGCTGGAATCCAAGGTGGCAGAGCATAAAGAAGCGTTTTTTACGCTGCTGAAGGAGGGGTGGCAGGCGGTTACGGAGAAACGAGGCGTATTTGCGCTGATTCTGGTAGCCTCCGTCATGACCTGCTTCATGGGTGCTTTTCAGATTCTGGCCCAGCCTATGATTCTTGCTTTTTCCGACAGCGCCACATTGGGAATCTGCGAGACCATCTGCGCCAGTGGAATGCTGATTTCCAGCCTGTTTCTGGGCATTCGGGGCATCCGCAAGGGCTATGTAAAAATCCTGTCCCGTTCTCTTGTGATTGCAGGTTTGGCGATGGTTGGCTTCGGGCTGCGGGAAAACCTGATTTTGATTTGTGCATCTGGCTTTGGCTTCTTCGCTATGCTGCCCTTTGCCAACAATTGCCTTGACTATCTGGTGCGCACCAACATTGCAGAGCGGTTGCAGGGAAGAGCCTGGGGTCTCATTGGCTTTCTGAGCCAGATCGGGTATGTGGTTGCCTACAGCCTTTCCGGCCTGCTGGCAGATGGGATGGGCAATGGGCTTCAAATTGGTGTTGGGCGGGGAGCCGCTGCTGTCATCATGGTCTCCGGGATGCTGCTGGGTGTCATCGCCTTGACGCTTTATCCCATAAAAGCAGTCCGGGAATTAGAGAAAGGAGTACCGCATGAGGACAAGAATTCTGTGCAATGACTTGAAAGGCAGCCCAATGCTGGCTGTCACCACATGGCTTTTCATGGCGGTAAGCGCCTTCCTGTTTGCGCTGACCTGCTTTCTTGCCATGGGGCTATTGGGCTCAGTGGATACCCTGATGGAAGCTGCCCAAACGCCGGATTTTTTGCAGATGCACGCCGGGCAGATGGATGAAGCGGCACTTGCCCGGTTTGCGGAGGAACAGGAGCAGGTACTTTCGTTTCAGGCCCTGCGCTTTCTGAATCTGGAAAACAGCTCCATGGTCCTGGGAGGTCATTCCCTGTCGGACAGCACCCAGGATAACGGTATCTGCGTCCAGAGCGAACGGTTTGATTATCTGGTAGATATGGAAAACCGCGTGATCGACAATGTACAGAGCGGAGAAATCTATGTCCCGGTCTGCTACCGGCAGAAGTACGATCTTCATGCCGGAGATACGGTGCAGATAGGAGAAGCAAACTTTACCATTGCCGGGTTCCTACGGGATTCCCAGATGAACGCCATGATGGCATCCTCCAAGCGGTTTCTGGTGAGCGAAGGGGACTATGCCCTGCTGAAAAGCGCAGGCAGTGAGGAGTATCTGATTGAATTCCTTCTGCGGGAGGAAGCGGATAGTGGTGCCTTTGCCACGGCATACACAGATGCCGGACTGCCCGCCAACGGCCCGACCATTACAAAACCGCTGATTCGTATGATGAACGCGCTTTCGGATGGACTCATGATTCTAGTGATTCTTCTGGTGAGTGTGGTGCTGCTGCTAATCTCCATGCTCTGCATTCGGTTCACGTTGCTGACCCAACTGGAAGGAGATCAGAAAGAAATCGGCATGCTGAAAGCCATCGGAATGCCCAAGGAGGAAATACGAAATCTCTATTTCCTGAAATTTCTGGCGCTGTCGCTACTTGGTGCTGTGTGGGGCTTGGCTTTGGCGTTTTCGTCACAGAGCGCTCTGTCTTCACGGATGCAGGAATTGTACGGTCCATCCGAAAACGAAGGTCCGGCAATTTTGTCGGCGTTTGCAGGCGCAGCTCTGACAGAGGGCATATTGCTTCTCACCGTCCGGCGGACGCTGAAACGCACGGAAAAGCTCTCGGCGGTAGAGGCACTGACCGGACAGCCCGGGAGCAGCAAACAGAGCCTTCTTCCCACGCCCCAGTATTTCATTGTCGCTCTGGTAATTGCTTTGGGGCTGTTCCTGATGATATTGCCGCAGAATCTCTTAAGCACCATTTCCTCCCCGAAATTTGTCACCTACATGGGAATCGGAGATGGTGAAATCCGTCTGGATCTTCGTCAGACCGAGGATATTGGGGGCAAGACGGAGAAGCTGGAGACTCTGTTGGCACAGGAGGGATCGGTAGATTGTTTCGTCGTACTGCAAACGAAATCCTGTCGGGCGGTTCTGCCGGATGGCTCTTATACCGCTTTGCAGGTGGAGCAGGGTGACCATACCGTCTTTCCTGTTTCCTACGCCAAAGGACAAGCGCCAAAGGAGAACAACGAGATTGCACTGTCCTATTTGTGCGCGGAGGAATTGGGCTTAACCGTGGGAGACCCGCTTCTGCTTTTGACGGAGGAAACCCCACGCGAATACACAGTCTGCGGCATTTACTCGGACATCACAAACGGCGGAAAGACGGCAAAGGCCGCCTATCTTCCAGATGGTGGGTCTACTATGTGGAGCGTGTTCTATGTTTCCCTGAAGGAGGGCATCCCAAAGGAGCAGTGGCTGTCCGCCTGGACACAGACCTTGTCTGAATGCGGTATCAACGCCAAGGCGGTGGACATTCGGGAATATGTGAAAGAAACCTATGGACAGACGATTCGGGAAATCCGCAAGTCGGCTTGGGCAGCGGTTCTGGCGGCGGCTCTGGTAATGTTCGTGGTTGTCGTTCTGTTCACACGGCTGCTTGTGGCGCAGGAGCGCAATGAGATTTCCCTGAGAAAAGCCCTTGGCTTTATGCTCAGGGATATCAAGGGGTTGTATTTCCTCCGATATCTGCCGGTGCTGCTGATGGGAATTCTGGCGGGAATTGCATCCGGGAATCTGCTGGGGGAAGTGCTGGTGGGCATTTTCTTGAAGACCCTTGGAGCAACGGGCTTCCGCTTCCTGATTGATTTTGGGGTCGTGTGTGGCTGGCTTCCCGCGGTTACGGCAATTACCGTATTCTGCGCAATCGGCCTTGGGCTTTCTCAGATGAAACACATCCGGGCATACGAATGCTGTATGGGGAAGGAATAGAGAAATATGGCAAAACTGTTGACTGTGAATAAACTATGTAAGAATGGAATTCTGAAAGATATCAGCTTTGGCGTGAACGCCGGGGAAATGGTGGCAATCATGGGGCCCTCTGGCTCGGGAAAATCCACCCTGCTTTATCAGGTGTCTGGTATGGATCGGGAGGATTCCGGCCAGGTGTGGATGGACGGCACGGAAATCTGCGGTTTGTCGGAGGATGACCGGGCAAGATTGCGGCTCGCGCAGATGGGTTTTGTATTTCAGCAGATGAATATGCTGAAGAATCTGAACCTGCTGGACAACATCCTGCTTCCTGCTTGCCACCTGAACAGAGGGAAGACCTCTCGAAGGGAACTTGAGAGCCGCGCACGGCTTCTGATGGAAAAAATGGGAATCGAGGAACTGGCGCAGCGGAGAATCAACCAGGTTTCCGGCGGACAGCTCCAGAGAGCCTGCATCTGCCGGAGCATGATGAATCAGCCGAAGATTCTGTTCGCTGATGAACCCACAGGCGCCCTCAATCAGAGCGCCGCCCAGGAAGTGATGGCGGAGTTCACCCGGCTGAATCAGGAAGGCACCACCATCCTGATGGTGACCCACGACAGCAAGGTGGCCGCGAAATGCGGCAGGATATTGTATCTTCTGGACGGGTGCATCCAGGGGGAATTCTCCCCCACCGGCGTGGAGGGAGAAAAGCAGCGGGAAGCAGCCGTCAGCCGGTGGCTTGCAGGAATGGGTTGGTGAGTGATGATTTCCGAAAGTGTTCGTTCTAAATGCGGAGAAAGCAATTTTGTCGACACCGCCCCCCTTCCCAAGCTATTGACACCCACTCCCGATATGGTATAATACAAGCAAGCAAAATGCAGACGCCCACCAAGCCATAGGCTTGACAAGCGCCTGCATTTTCCGTTTCTTAAGAAGGGAGCCGTGCCGTCAGCAACAAATTATCCACCCGACTACAACTGCACCTTAATAATTTCATATCGAACCGGAGGGAACAACCAGCTTGGGCCGCAAAAAGAAGCTCATCAACAATTCCGGTATTCCGCAGCACGAAATCGAACACATCGTCCGGTGTATCCTGCCTGACATCCTCGCCTACTACGAAAGCGAAGAAGGCCAGCGGGAGTTCCGGGAGTGGCTGGCTCAGCGTGAAGCGGAAAAGACGGAAGGAAAGGTGGGGAAAAGCAAGTAAGTAACCGCACAGGGTGCCGCCAGCTTGGCGGCACCTTTTTCGTGTAAAAGGCATCTCCACTCACGCATTTTAGGGGTGAAAAAGCGGCCGATAGCAATGCTTCATGGACGTATTTTTGATTTGGGAATACAATTACCTTCGGATGCCCAAAAACGGCATTCTAAATGCGTGAATCCCCAAATTCTGTCCGTCACTCCTTCCGTGTCTCTCTGGAGTATGACATCAGTTCTCAAAGGGATGGTACTCCGTCACATTCCTCAGATACTCCCGAACATCCCCGTGGAGGAGCAGATTCACATAGTCAACTGGTGCATGATACACCAGCCATTCCAGTTCACTGCTTTCGTACATATTCCGTGCAACCTCGGCTTCCACCAGAGTACAGTCAATGGCGATCACGCTGCCATCCGCGAATTTGACCTCCACACAGGCGGTATCGATATTGAACACACAGGAAATCACATCCTTATCCATAACAGTGTCCTCCTAAATCTGTTTCTTTTTTCTCGACCCTCTGGGCTTTTATTCTGGTCGCTTGACAACACCGTTTCGGAAATGGATTTCCTCGAACCTGCCAAAGAAAACAAATAATCCGAACCCATCTCCCACTGGAAAGATCTGGTTCGGATTATATTGGTTTGGTGCGAGAGATGGGACTCGAACCCACACGGCATAACCACACGCACCTCAAACGTGCTTGTCTACCATTCCAACACTCTCGCAAATATTCCTGATTATTATATCCACTGGGGCAGAATTTGTCAATACTTTTTTCCCAAACCCTTGCAAGTTCCTCCCGGTTCTGCTACACTATAAAAAATGATAATGAGGTGTTGGGAAATGGTTCGTTTCTTTGTAACTCCGGAACAGCTTTGCTCCGATTCCCCGGTACTGACAGGAGAAAACGCCCAGCATGCCAAGGTTCTGCGGCTGCAAGCAGAGGAAACGCTGCTGCTGTGTGACGGACAGGGGCAGGAATGTCTGTGCAAGATTACCGGCGTACAGGGTCAGGAGTATCAGCTTCAAGTTTTATCCCGGCGGGCATCGGAGTCGGAAGCTGCCGTGCAGGTGAGCATCTACATGGCCTTCTCCAAGGGGGACAAACTGGAGCATGTGATTCAAAAGGCAACAGAACTGGGGGCTTTCGAAATCGTGGCCTTCCCTTCTGCCCGGTGTGTGTCCCGTCCGGATGAAAAAAGCCTGAAAAAGAAACTGGAGCGCTGGCAGAAAATTGCCGCCTCCGCTGCCGAGCAGTCCGGCCGCGGCAGGATTCCCCAGGTTTTGGTACTGGGAAGCTACAAGCAGGCTCTGGAGCGGGCTGCCCAGGCGGACAAAGCCCTGCTGTTTTACGAAAATGAGCAGGCATTTACCCTCAAGCAGGCGCTGCAGGGTTCCTACCGCACAGTCAGTCTGTTGACCGGCCCGGAAGGTGGGCTGGAGGAATCCGAGGTAGAACTGGCCCGGAGCGCTGGGTTGCAGATCTGCACCCTAGGCAAGCGGATTCTGCGGTGCGAAACCGCCCCCTTGTGTGCCCTCTCTGCTGTGATGTACGACGCAGGCGAATTTTAAGAAGAAAATGGCCAGGAATGGGATTTCCCTTTCCTGACCATCTTTTTTAACCTTTGCGCAGAATCACTTCGCCGCTCATGGATTCAACCGAGATCTTACACTGTCCGTCACCGCAGACATACCGATTTCGCTGGGTTGTGGTGTCAAACTCAGAGCTAAAGGACGCCTTCATGGATTCCATGGACACGGTAAATCCGGCGTCTTCCGGCAGGGTGATATCCATCCGGCCAGACATGGTTTCCAGATCCATTTCTTCCGGCACAATGCTCAAGTCGGCATAAATATTCGCCGAAGCCGCCTCACAGTCAAAATCCCGCAGTCTGCCGGTAAAGTACACATCTCCGGAAGCGGTATTCACATCCAAAGAGTCCACGGTGCAGTCGGTGAAATTGCACTCGCCGCTGGCACCATTGAATTCCAGATCCCAAACCGTCAGATTCTGCACATCCACGGTAGCGGAAGCGACATCGATTTCCAGGTCCTGACACTCCCAGTCCTGGGGAACCGTGATGGTCAAATCCTTGCTAAATTCACCATGGAGCCCAAAACCCTGGAACTTTTGTGTGCCTTTGGAGAAAGCGATGCTCAGCTTCTCTCCTTCGGTCTGAACCTGCATCACACAGTCAGCGTTGGCAGCGCCGGATTCGGAAATCTGGATTTCCGTAACATCGGCAGTCTGAATCAGAATATTGCCGGATACCCAGTTGATTTCCAGTTCCCGGATGCCATCAGCAGGAACTGTCGTCACATCGTCCTGAGTATTGACCTGTGCCGGGACGGATGCTTCGGTATTTTTCAGCACACGAGTGGTTTCGTCAGGTGCCTGGATGTTATTCACTTTCTCTGTCTCCATGATCTGGGTCACAGCAACAGAGCTGGACTTATACATCTTGAATGCAGCGGAGCCCAGCAGTACACTTCCCAGGATTCCCAGCAGCAGAACAATCACGACGCTCCACAGAATAATCCGTAAAATCGCATTATGCTTCATGGTTGTTTTCCTCCTTCAAGTCTAAAATGGCCCGAATCAACCCCTGGACTGCACCAATCAGCGGGAAGATCAGCCAGGTGATATACCAGGCGTGGGTGCGGAAGCTGATCAGCAGGTAGGCCGCAAAACCGACCACCCAAATTACGGTATTGATGCTCTTTTGCAGTTCTGCTCTGGGGCCCATGGGGCGGCTGTCGGAATAATCCGGTTCCTCCGCATCTTTCTTGGCACCCATCATAATCAGCGCCGTAGCCACTGCCACGATCACCAGCAGACAGCACAGTCCCACAACCTCCAGGCCCATTTCACTGAGCAGAAACAGCGGTATCGGACAGAGAATGTACAGCGCAATGGCAATGGCCCGCAGCATCTTTTTCGTGGTTGTATCCCCGTCGTCTTTCGTTTTCACCGGAGATTCCGGGCAGGACCGTCCCTGGGAAGTTCCGCTGAGAATGTCGTTGACATCGCCAATGCCTTTAATTGCCATCCGGTAAGCTGCCTCCGGGGAACGGCCTTCGGCAATCAAGTCGTCATAACGGTCCAGGGT